>NZ_JADBQQ010000020.1:0-214126 GCF_014895985.1 Enterobacter cloacae complex sp. P2B
CTCTACCAACTGAGCTAATCACCCCCGCTGTGTGGAGTCGCATTATAGGGAGAGTTGAAAATGAGTCAACGCATTTTCTAAAGTTTTTATTCGTTCGTCGTAAAATTAAACAAAACGATCGCAAAACGGGCGGTGGCGCATGATTTCTAAACAAAAACAGCAAACTCCGCCACGATAAAGGGATCGACATTGAGGAATCCCCCCACAGTGATAGAATATTGCCCATCGTTTTTTCCCCGGGATTTGCCGATTGCCGGCATCTTTATAACGTAAGGCCATTTCATGAAAATCAAAACTCGCTTCGCGCCGAGCCCGACAGGCTATCTGCACGTCGGTGGTGCTCGTACTGCTCTCTATTCCTGGCTTTTTGCACGCCACAACCAAGGTGAGTTCGTGCTGCGTATAGAAGATACCGATCTTGAGCGCTCCACGCCGGAAGCAATTGAAGCCATTATGGATGGTATGAACTGGCTGAACCTGCAGTGGGACGAAGGCCCGTATTTCCAGACCAAACGTTTTGACCGCTATAACGCTGTTATTGATGAGATGCTGGTCGCGGGCACGGCGTATAAGTGCTACTGCTCCAAAGAGCGTCTGGATGCGCTGCGTGAAGAGCAGATGGCGAACGGTGAAAAACCGCGTTATGACGGCCGCTGCCGCCACGACCACAGCGAGCATGCCGCTGATGAGCCATGCGTGGTGCGTTTTGCTAACCCGCAGGATGGCTCGGTGATTTTCGACGACCAGATCCGTGGCCCGATCGAATTCAGCAACCAGGAGCTGGACGATCTGATCATACGCCGTACCGACGGTTCCCCAACCTATAACTTCTGCGTCGTGGTTGATGACTGGGATATGGAAATTACCCACGTTATCCGTGGTGAAGACCATATCAACAATACCCCACGCCAGATCAACATCCTGAAAGCGCTGAATGCACCTGTTCCGGTCTATGCGCACGTCTCCATGATCAACGGCGACGACGGTAAAAAGCTGTCTAAACGTCACGGTGCGGTCAGCGTCATGCAGTATCGCGACGACGGCTATCTGCCGGAAGCGCTGCTGAACTATCTGGTGCGTCTGGGCTGGGCTCACGGCGACCAGGAGATCTTCAGCCGCGAAGAGATGATCGAACTGTTCTCTCTGAGCTCTGTGAGCAAATCTGCCAGCGCATTCAACACCGACAAGCTGCTGTGGCTCAACCATCACTACATCAATACCATGCCGCCGGAATATGTGGCGACTTACCTGCAGTGGCACATTGAGCAGGCAAACATTGATACCCGCACTGGCCCTGAGCTGGCGGACCTGGTAAAACTGCTCGGCGAGCGCTGCAAAACGCTGAAAGAAATTGCCGAAAGCTGCCGCTACTTCTATGAAGAGTTTGATGAGTTCGACGCTGACGCCGCGAAGAAGCACCTCCGCCCGGTTGCGCGTCAGCCGCTGGAAGTGGTGCGTGACAAGCTTGCTGCGCTCACCGAGTGGACCGCTGAAAATGTGCATCACGCCATTCAGGCGACCGCAGACGAACTGGAAGTGGGCATGGGCAAAGTCGGTATGCCGCTGCGCGTTGCGGTGACCGGCGCGGGTCAGTCTCCGGCTCTGGATGTGACTGTCCATGCCATCGGCAAGTCACGCAGCGTGGCGCGCATCAACAAGGCGCTGGATTTTATTGCAGAACGTGAAAATCAGCAGTAATTAAGCCATCTATAAGAAAAACGGCAGGGTATCCTGCCGTTTTTTTTGCCTTTTATTCGGCAATACCCAGACGAGCAAGAAAACCGCGTATGCCTTCGCGCTTCAGTAAGGTATCCAGACGCTGCTGTTCAAGCTCAGTCATACTCTCCAGCGTTTCGATAATGCCCGGACGCAGACGTGAAGGCTGTTCATTGTAGGATGAGGCCACCTCAGCCAGATGATAAACCGCCTGGCGGTTACGGATAGCCGGGAGGCTCATAATATGTTCCTTCACGCGTGCATCAACGTGAATGAGCCGCGCCCGACCGCCTTTTACGCCATTGAGTCCTTCGGTTTTCCACCCCTGCTGCCGTATCCAGCGATTTACCGTTTGTCTGGCAACACCCAAATTCTCCGCCAGCTCTTCCGTGGTCATTTTGCTACGTAGTCTTTTCATATTAATTCTGGTCGCGAATCCCTAAACGTTGCAACAAACCGGTAATCCCTTCCCGCAATAGCAGCGATGTCAACTGCTTCTGCTCTTCCGGCGTCATTTCATTGGCCAGCGTCAGGAGTAGGGTATGAAGTGAACCGTCAGTGCTGATGCCGTCAGGCACAGCGGATGTTTCCGTTGCCCGGCGTGCGCTGCGGATAAAGTCACGCACCTTTTCGTTCACATGCACCAGACGCGCTTTACCCCCCTGGACACCGGGCTTAGGCGACGTTATCCAACCCTCTTTGCGTACCCATTTATTGATGGTCTGTCGGCTATAGCCAGTGAGCAGGGCTAACTCTTCCGGCGTCATTCGTTCCTTGATCATGCAATTTCCTGAATATTCGTGGGGTTAATTAACGGCTCATTTTATAGCACCGTTTTACGTGAAAACGTGACAGGCTTAACTCATGACTGCGAGCAGGCTCGCAAAGTGATTCATTTGCATGATTTTTCGGCGATTGAACCGCGGCTATTGATTTTGCCGTTGACACTCCGCGGCGGAATTCATATTATGCCGCCCGTCAACATGACAGCTTTACGATGGGGCTATAGCTCAGCTGGGAGAGCGCCTGCATGGCATGCAGGAGGTCAGCGGTTCGATCCCGCTTAGCTCCACCAAACTCTGAACCCAACAGAGTGCGGTTAGTAAAGTAACATGTGGGGCTATAGCTCAGCTGGGAGAGCGCTTGCATGGCATGCAAGAGGTCAGCGGTTCGATCCCGCTTAGCTCCACCAAAATTTTAAACCCTCGTCAAAAGACGAGGGTTTTTTTTATGTTTTTGTAACACCCCTAAACGTATTTTGTTGCCAAAATGGTTTTTTTCCATATCCCACCTCAACCGAAATCAATAAATCAGTCTATAAATAGACTTCAACTTGATTCGCGTAATTAATAAACCTATTATCCATGCGGTCAATGATATGAATGGATAATAATCTCCCCAGCTTAATGAATAGAAAATCGTATAATAATGTAAAGATATTTATAATTGCTCTGGCGATCTGTCTGATTGCGGTTCCCGTTTCCCGTTATCTCTCCCCGCGTGCAATTGTTAATGAACACGACGTTTATTTAGCGTGGCTCCCGTTAAGCGTTATGCTGGCGATTATGCTGTTATTGGGGCGCCGCGGTATTCTGCCTATTCTGATAAGTTTTATGGTTGCTAATATATTTAACGTTAATTTAGCACCGCTACAATATTCAGTATTACTGTTCTGTCAGACTTTCTCCGTATTCGCTGCCTGCGGTGTTCTGCGCCTTCTGCTGGGCCGGCGCTGGCGCTACTGTATGCCCAACAGGCACATTGGGTTACGCATATTTTGGCTCGGCTTTATGGTGCCGATAGGCATTAAAATGTCGATGTATCTCGCTGGCTATTTCTTTGATTTTCCGGTCACAATCTCAACTTTCTTCGGCGAAGGAACGGTAATTTATAACGTTGTTGATATTCAAAGCCTGATATGCGCGGCGATGATTTTTACCATGATGTTCTATTATCCTTTAAGAATGATTATTAATCCTCGTTATGCCATCAAGTTCTGGCGGCGAAGTGTGAAGCCCGTGTTTTTACACAAGAAATCATTATATATATTCGTCTGGCTGATGCTGTTAATCGCCATCATCGCAATTTTATGTGCGCCTTTTGAGTCGCCTGTTATTGCGGGCTATTTGATGCCGATTATTTTCATTCTCTTTACGTTAGCGATTAGCCGTCTGAGCTACGCGCTTATCTCTCTGCTGTGGGCCACCTCTGCGCTTCTGCTGTTGACCTACAACTACAACTTTCTAAACGGAGTGGAGTCGGGCCATTCGCTCTCCTTTATCCTGTCGGTACTGATCTCTTTTGCTATCTGCCTGCTTTATATGTCGCGTATCTATCAGCGAAGCGAATGGTTGAAGCAGGGCTGGCAGGACAGAGCGCTCACCGATCCGCTGACCGGATTACCCAACATTCGTGCGCTGGAAGATTTTCTCCTCGACCACCCGGATGCCAAAGTGTGTTGCCTGAGAATGGATAATCTGGAGTTTTTAAGCCGCCATTACGGCATTCTCATGCGGGTGCACTGCAAACGAATGATCACGTCCTCTCTCCAGCCGCTGTTGCAAAAAGATGAGACGCTTTTCCAGCTGCCGGGAAGCGAGCTGGTGCTGGTATTGCTTGGGCAGGGAACGGCCGAGCGCCTCCAGCATATGGTTGATCGGCTGAACAGCCGTAAGATTTTCTGGAACAATACCGGGCTGGATATCGAATTTGGCGCGTCCTGGGGAATGGTCGAAAACGGTGAGAAACTGCACCACACGCTGGGGCAACTGAGCTGGCTGGCCGAGCAATCCTGCGGAGCGCACAACGTTCTTGCGCTGACGAATAGCCTGGAAGCTGCATCAGGACAAACAACGGAGCGTGTCCTGATGCTGGCGCGGATTAAGCACGCCCTGGAGGCGGGGCAGTTCCATTTGTATGCGCAGCCGATCCAGAAGGCGGACGGTAGCGGGTACTACGAAATTCTGGCGCGTATGGAGAGCGAGGGCGAGATCATCACCCCTGACCGCTTTATTCCGCTGATTGCCCAATTCAACCTCAGCCACCGGTTTGATATGTGCGTCATGGAAAAATTACTGCTGTGGCTGCGCGATCACCCAGCGACGCAGGCTGGCGCCCGTTTCTCTGTCAATCTGATGCCGCTTACGCTGATGCAAAATGAGGTGGCGACTGAGATTTGTGCGCTCTTTGAACGGTACGGCGTTGCGCCTCAGGCTGTCGTGATTGAGATCACCGAAGAGCAGGCCTTCTCCAATTCCGGCTGCAGCATCCACAATATTCAGCAGCTGCGGGATTACGGTTTCAGGATTGCCATCGATGATTTTGGTACCGGCTACGCCAACTACGAGCGTCTGAGACGCCTGCAGGCAGACATCATTAAAATTGACGGCTGCTTCGTGAAAGATATTTGTACTGATGATATGGACGCAATGATCGTCCAGTCGATATGTAATCTGGCGAAGACGAAATCACTGTGCGTGGTGGCCGAATATGTTGAGACGCCAGCGCAGCGGGAGATGCTGTTACGCTTCGGCGTGGACTATCTCCAGGGCTACCTGATAGGCAAACCCAAACCGCTGGAAGAATTGCGGGCATAAAAAAACCGGGAGCAAGTCTCCCGGTTTTTTTTACGGTAAACGTTACAGAACCAGCGCAGCAATAGAAGCTGACAGGACGCTCACCAGGGTGGAGCCGTAAACCAGTTTCAGGCCAAAGCGAGAAACCACGTTACCCTGTTCTTCGTTCAGGCCTTTAATCGCACCGGCGATAATACCGATGGACGAGAAGTTCGCGAAGGAGACCAGGAATACGGACAGAATGCCTTCCGCACGTGGAGAGAGCGTGCTGGCGATTTTCTGCAGATCCATCATCGCAACGAATTCGTTAGAAACCAGTTTGGTCGCCATGATACTGCCCACCTGCAGCGCTTCATGAGCCGGAACACCCATCACCCATGCGACAGGGTAGAAGATGTAGCCCAGGATGCCCTGGAAGGAGATGCCCAGCACTGCGGCGAACAGGGCGTTCAGTGCGGAGATCAGGGCGATAAAGCCGATCAGCATCGCGGCTACGATAATCGCCACTTTGAAACCGGCCAGGATGTACTCACCCAGCATTTCGAAGAAGCTCTGACCTTCGTGCAGGTTAGACATCTGGATGTTCTCTTCGCTGGCGTCAACGCGATACGGGTTGATAAGCGACAGAACGATAAAGGTGCTGAACATATTCAGAACCAGCGCTGCAACCACATATTTTGGCTCCAGCATGGTCATGTACGCGCCCACGATAGACATGGAAACGGTAGACATCGCGGTTGCCGCCATGGTGTACATGCGGTTACGGGACATTTTGCCGAGGATATCTTTATACGCGATGAAGTTCTCAGACTGACCGAGGATCAGGGAACTTACGGCGTTGAAAGATTCCAGCTTGCCCATGCCGTTTACTTTGGATAACAGGAAACCAATGCCACGAATAACGAACGGCAGAACGCGGATGTGCTGCAGAATACCGATCAGCGCGGAGATGAAGACGATTGGGCACAGTACCTTCAGGAAGAAGAATGCCAGACCTTCGTCGTTCATTTTACCGAAGACAAAGTTTGTCCCTTCGTTGGCAAATCCGAGCAGTTTTTCGAACATTTCGGAGAAGCCTTTCACGAAGCCGAGGCCTACGTTGGAGTTCAGGAAGAACCACGCAAGTAAAACTTCAATGACCAGCAGCTGGACAACATAACGAATACGAATTTTTTTGCGGTCTGTGCTGACCAGCAATGCGAGTGCAGTAACGACAACAAGTGCCAGGACAAAATGAAGGACGCGGTCCATATTTGCTCCAAATATGAGGCAGGTTTAATTTTCGTGCACATTCTATGTAACAACCGAAAAGAAAACGAGATCAGGGACACACTATAGTTACATCCTGTGACGAGTCTCAAAATTAGTGATCCACAATACATTTTTGTTATGTTAGGTAAATGAGTGAAAAGTTAAGTTTGTGTGCTACGCTTCACAAATGACCGCGCATTTTCACATTCTGTGATGTCGCACCACCTGCCCATCTATTGTTCTTAGCTATCAGAGAAATCATTTTAAACTCTCTAAATGATCTTGATAATCATTATCACTTTGATAGCATTAAACATAGCAAAGGCTATATTTCCAGAGGCAGATAATGACAAACAGTCGCGTAGAGGGTAGCAGTGGTAGAGCCGCGCGCAAGTTGCGGTTCGCATTAATGGGACCTGCTTTTATTGCTGCCATCGGCTATATCGATCCGGGTAATTTTGCGACCAATATTCAGGCCGGGGCCAGTTTCGGCTATAAGCTGCTGTGGGTGGTCGTCTGGGCAAACCTGATGGCGATGCTGATTCAGATGCTCTCTGCAAAACTGGGGATTGCCACGGGTAAAAACCTGGCGGAGCAAATTCGCGACCATTATCCTCGTCCGGCGGTGTGGCTCTACTGGGTTCAGGCGGAAATTATCGCCATGGCAACCGATCTCGCTGAATTTATCGGGGCAGCGATCGGCTTTAAGCTGATTCTGGGCGTGTCGCTGTTACAGGGAGCGGTGCTGACCGGGATTGCCACATTCCTGATCCTGATGTTACAGCGTCGGGGGCAAAAACCGCTGGAGAAGGTCATTGGTGGCCTGCTGCTGTTTGTTGCTGCGGCGTACATCGTCGAGCTGATTTTCTCACAGCCGAATCTGGCGCAGCTCGCAAAAGGCATGGTGATCCCAAGCCTGCCAACCTCGGAAGCGGTTTTCCTGGCCGCCGGGGTACTTGGGGCGACCATTATGCCGCATGTCATTTATTTGCACTCCTCGTTAACCCAGCATCTGCACGGCGGGACGCGTAAAGAACGCTACTCGGCAACCAAATGGGATGTGGCAATCGCCATGACCATCGCGGGTTTTGTGAATCTGGCGATGATGGCCACCGCAGCCGCCGCTTTCCACTTTAACGGTCATACTGGTGTCGCCGATCTCGACCAGGCTTACCTCACGCTGGAGCCGTTACTGAGTCATGCTGCTGCCACGATATTTGGTCTGAGCCTGGTTGCAGCCGGTCTCTCCTCCACGGTGGTGGGGACGCTGGCAGGGCAGGTGGTGATGCAGGGATTTGTTCGCTTCCATATTCCATTGTGGGTGCGTCGTTTTATCACCATGCTTCCGTCGTTTATCGTGATTCTGATGGGGCTCGATCCAACGCGAATTCTGGTGATGAGCCAGGTGCTGCTGAGCTTTGGTATTGCGCTGGCGCTGGTGCCGCTGCTGATTTTCACCAGCAATAAAACTCTGATGGGCGAACTGGTTAATACGACGCTGGTGAAACGGGCCGGGTGGGCCATCGTGGTGGTCGTCGTGGCGCTGAACTTGTGGTTGTTGGTGGGAACCGCGCTGGGTCTTTAACAAAAAAGGAGCCGCAGGGGCTCCTTTTGGATTAGTGATGATGGCCGTGACCATGACCTTTGCCGCGACCCCAGCCGCGACGGTCGTCACGATCCCGCCAGCCTTCACGGTAACCGCGCTCATAGGCGTTGTCTTTATACCAGCCGCGGTGTCTGCCGTTGTCATGTTTCCACCAGCGATCGCCGCGCCACTCATAGTGACGATGCCAGTAATCACGGTCGCGCCAGTAGCCACCGTCCCAGTATCTGCCGTAGTCGTCACGATCGCCAATTTGTAATTTTACTGATGGCAACAGGGTGATTTCGCCAGCAGTGGCGACCAGCGGGGCTGAAGCCAGTAATACCGCTGCAAGAATCAGTGACCTGAACATACTCTTTCTCCTTCACGATCGGGGCCTTCGTGGGGCCTGTTAACGCAATATTACGAGTTGGTAAAGGCTCGTTTCATCGCCTCAACTCCGAATTCCCGAGGAAGAGCACTTTTTGCTAAAAGTGGTTTTATTTTGAACTGCTCAGGATCTGGTCAATTAGAGAAAGTTCTTCTGCGGTAAACTGGCGGTTTTCCAGCATACCCACGGCATCATCAATCTGAGCCGTTTTGCTGGCCCCGATTAGCACCGACGTGACCTCCTCATGGCGTAACACCCAGGCAAGCGCCATCTGCGAGAGTTTCTGGCCGCGGCTTTCTGCCAGGGCGTTTAGCTGGCGCACCTTCTCAAGCTTCTCTTCGGTGATCTGTTCAGGGTTAAGGAATTGACTGCCGCTTGCCGCACGGGAATCGGCGGGAATACCATTAAGATACCGGTTGGTCAACTGTCCCCCTGCCAGCGGCGAGAAGGGAATACAGCCGACCCCTTTTTCCTGCAGAACATCCAGCAAACCCTCTTCCGGCGCACGTTCGAACATCGAGTATTTCGGCTGGTGGATCAGGCAGGGCGTGCCCAGGTCATTCAGGATATCAATCGCTTTTCGCGCCAGCTCGGCAGGATAGTTGGATAACCCGACATACAGGGTTTTGCCCTGGCGCACAAGATGGTCAAGCGCTTTCATGGTTTCCTGCAGCGGCGTTTCCGGGTCAGGACGGTGATGATAGAAGATATCGACATATTCCAGCCCCATGCGCTTCAGGCTTTGATCGAGGCTTGCCAGCAGATATTTGCGCGATCCCCAGTCGCCGTAAGGGCCGTCCCACATGGTATATCCCGCTTTCGTGGAGACGATCAGTTCGTCGCGCCAGGGCAGGAAATCCTCCTGCAAAATACGGCCGAAATTACGCTCGGCAGACCCCGGCGGGGGACCATAGTTATTGGCAAGGTCGAAATGCGTAATACCCAGATCGAACGCGCGCTGTAAAAGTTGACGGCTATTTTCGATAAGCGTAGCGTCACCAAAATTATGCCACAGCCCCAGCGAGACCGCGGGCAACCTGATTCCGCTTCGCCCACAGCGGCGATACTCCATTGTCTGATAACGATTTTTGTCCGGCTGATAACCCATTTGTATGACCTCTCGTGCTGAAGAGAAAAATCAGTGTATACGTTTACATTAACGTGAAAAAAAGCAGCATAGCCCAGCATTTTTTGTAAAGCATTCTTTCCATAGCCTTCTTATCGCCAATTCTGGACAGCCATCACGCTTATTTAATACTCAAAGTGAGGTCAACATCAGAAGGATACCTGTTTATGCGTACCCCGTACTGCGTCGCCGATTACCTGCTGGACCGTCTTACAGATTGTGGAGCCGATCATCTGTTTGGCGTGCCGGGCGACTATAACCTGCAGTTTCTCGACCACGTAATAGACAGCCCGGACATCTGCTGGGTGGGCTGTGCCAACGAGTTAAACGCCTCTTATGCCGCTGACGGATATGCCCGCTGTAAGGGCTTCGCCGCGCTGCTGACGACGTTTGGCGTCGGCGAATTAAGTGCCATGAACGGCATTGCGGGCAGCTATGCCGAGCACGTTCCGGTGCTGCATATTGTTGGTGCGCCGGGGATGGCGTCTCAGCAAAGGGGGGAACTGCTGCACCATACGCTGGGCGATGGTGAGTTCCGTCATTTTTACCATATGAGCGAGCCGATCACCGTTGCACAGGCGATCCTGACCGAACAAAACGCCTGTTATGAAATCGACCGGGTACTGACGACGATGCTCCGGGAACGTCGCCCCGGCTATTTGATGTTACCTGCCGATGTGGCAAAAAAAGCCGCTACGCCGCCTGTAAACGCTCTCACGCTTCGGCATGCCCATGCCGATAGCGCCTGCCTGAAAGCGTTCCGGGATGCTGCGGAGCGTCAACTGGCAGCGAGTAAGCGTACCGCGCTGTTAGCGGATTTTCTTGTCCTGCGCCATGGGCTGAAGCACGCGCTGCAGAAGTGGGTGAAGGATGTGCCGATGGCGCATGCCACGATGCTGATGGGCAAAGGCATATTCGACGAACGTAACGCCGGTTTTTACGGCACCTACAGCGGTTCGGCCAGTGCCGGTCCGGTAAAAGAGGCGATAGAGGGGGCGGATACGGTGCTGTGCATCGGCACGCGTTTTACCGATACTCTGACGGCCGGGTTTACCCATCAGTTAACGCCTGCACAGACGATAGAAGTCCAGCCTCATGCCGCCCGCGTCGGCGATATCTGGTTTACCGGCATCCCGATGGCCCAGGCCATTGAAGCGCTGCTGGAGCTGTGCAAACAGCATATTCACGATAAGCCTGTTCCGGCATCGCACAGCGCGATGAATTTCCCTCAGCCGGACGGCTCACTTACGCAGGAGAATTTCTGGCAAACGCTGCAAACGTTTATTCGCCCGGGAGACATCATCCTGGCCGATCAGGGCACCTCGGCCTTCGGCGCGATTGACCTGCGTTTGCCTGCCGACGTGAATTTTATCGTCCAGCCGCTGTGGGGCTCGATCGGCTACACCCTGGCCGCGGCGTTCGGTGCGCAAACGGCATGCCCGAACCGGCGGGTGATTGTGCTGACGGGGGATGGCGCGGCACAGCTGACCATTCAGGAGCTCGGGTCAATGTTGCGTGATAAACAACATCCCATCATTCTGGTGCTCAACAACGAAGGATACACGGTTGAAAGGGCAATTCACGGGCCTGAACAGCGTTACAATGACATTGCGCTATGGAACTGGACGCAAATCCCGCAGGCCCTGAGCCTCGATCCTCAGGCCCAGTGCTGGCAAGTCAGTGAAGCGGAGCAGCTCGCGGACGTGCTGGAAAAAGTGGCGCACCACGAGCGGCTCTCGCTAATTGAGGTGATGCTGCCAAAAGCGGATATCCCGCCGCTGCTGGGAGCGATTACCAAAGCGCTGGAAGCGCGCAATAGCGCCTGATTATTTGTCGTTTCGCCAGGCCATCATCATCGGTTTGCCCGCCAGCAGGAGCCAGGCGGGCAACATCACGATGCAGAGCAGCGGGAACAGCGTCGAATCCGGCACCACCACCGCCGCCATAAACAGGCTCAGCCATGCATCGCGCGTCACCACCAGTACCAGCCCCAGAATAGAGCAGGATACGGTAATCGCCGCCGGAACCGCGTCGACATGCTCGTGCAGCATCAGCCCCAGCGCCACGCCGACAAACACCGCCGGGAAGATACGCCCGCCGCGGAAACCGCACGCTGCAGCAACGACAAGCGCCGCCAGCTTGATGACGGCAAACAACAGGTAATCGGACACGCTAAACACCTGGCTGAAGGCCAGCTGCTGCATCTCGTCCAGACCTTTGAACAGGGTCACCGTTCCGCCAATTGCCCCTAAAACACCCAGGATTAGCCCCCCTGTTCCCAGAATCAATACCGGATGTTTGAGTTTATGCACCAGCCGGTGCAGGCGCGGAAGACACCATACCGCCACCATGCCCAGCGCGATGGCGATCGCGACGACGATGGCGCCGCTGAATATATCTGCAATCCGCATCTCTCCGTAGTGCGGCAGAGAGAGGGAAAAATGGGGATGGAAAAACAGGCTTGTCGTCAGCGCGCCGGCAGCCGCGGCCATCAGTGGAGCGAACAGCTTATCCCAGAGTGGGACGTCGTTATCACTGGCCAACGTCTGAGAAAAGATCAGGGCAGCAGCGACAGGCGTGCCAAAAAGCGCCCCGATGGTGCCTGCGGAGGCGAGGATGGTCCAGTCCAGCGCGCCGACGCGAGGCAGAATGCGTGCGCCGAGGAACACCGCCAGGCCAATATTCACCGCCATAATCGGATGCTCGGGCCCCAGGCTGACGCCGCCCGCCAGGCCCACGATCAACGCGACGATCAGCCCCGGCAGTGCAGAGGGGGGAACCGGAGCGCCAATCAGAGGTTCCAGCGCCGGGTCCGGTCCGGCGTGGCCGGGACTGAAACGGATCGCCAGACCCACCGCAATACCGGTTAACGTCAGCATCAGGATGATCCACGCCGAAGAATCCGCGGTGACCCCCAGTTTTGCCGGAAGCGCTGTCCATAAGAGAGTTTGCAGCACCGACGCGATTTTCATCACGACGATAAGGACCAGGCTTGAGGCCACGCCAATGATCAGCGCCGGAATTGCCAGCAACAGCATGGTTCTGGCTCGCGGGTGGAGCATGATGATTTCCTTGTACAAAATGCAATGACGTTACTTTGCATATTAAGCCTTATGGCAATAGTGCAAAAGGTGCTGAAACGGTAAAGTTATTCTGTGACGAAGATCGATAATCCACGGGCATTCACCTTCCGGTCGTTGTTGTTATCACGCCTTGAATTTACAGTGTCCGAAAGATTTATTCTGACTTTAGCGGAGCAGTAGAAGAATGACAAAGTATGCTTTGGTAGGCGATGTGGGCGGCACGAACGCGCGTCTCGCATTATGCGATGTAAGTAGCGGTGAAATTTCCCGGGCGAAGACCTACTCAGGGCTGGATTACCCAAGCCTTGAGGCCGTTGTTCGCGTCTATCTGGAAGAGCATCAGGTGAGCGTCGAAGACGGCTGCATCGCCATTGCCTGCCCGATAACCGGCGACTGGGTCGCAATGACCAACCATACCTGGGCATTCTCCATCGCAGAGATGAAAAAGAATCTCGGTTTTGCGCATCTGGAAATCATCAATGACTTCACCGCGGTGTCCATGGCGATCCCGATGCTGAAGCCGGAGCACCTGATTCAGTTTGGCGGCGCTGAACCGGTCGAAGGCAAGCCGATTGCGGTTTACGGCGCCGGTACCGGCCTGGGCGTGTCGCACCTGGTGCATGTTGCTCAGCGCTGGGTGAGCCTGCCGGGTGAAGGCGGCCATGTGGACTTTGCGCCAAACAGCGAAGAAGAGGGCATTATCCTCGAAGAGTTACGCGCGGAGATCGGCCACGTTTCCGCCGAGCGCGTCCTGTCAGGGCCGGGGCTGGTGAACCTGTATCGTGCGATTGTGAAATCGGACGGTCGTCTGCCGGAAAACCTGCAGCCGAAAGACGTCACTGAACGCGCGCTGGCGGACAGCTGCATCGACTGCCGTCGCGCTCTTTCGCTGTTCTGCGTTATTATGGGACGGTTCGGCGGCAACCTGGCGCTAACGCTGGGCACCTTTGGCGGGGTCTATATTGCGGGCGGGATCGTGCCGCGCTTCCTCGACTTCTTTAAAGCCTCCGGTTTCCGCGGCGGGTTTGAAGATAAAGGGCGTTTCAGAAGCTACGTACAGGACATTCCCGTTTATCTCATCGTGCATGATAACCCAGGCCTGCTGGGTTCGGGTGCCCATCTGCGTCAGGTTCTCGGTCAAATTCTCTGATGTATCATTACCCTCTCCCGCGGGAGAGGGCTCTTACGTTACAGGTGCATCAGCTGGCGGAACTCTTTCACTTTGCTGCGGCTCACCGGCACCTGAAAATCCAAATCCTTAAGGCGCAAAATATAGGTGTTGTTAAACCACGGTTCGATCTCGCGGATCTTGTTTAAATTGACGCAAAACGAACGGTGGCAGCGGAAAAAGTGGGCTGCCGGAAGCTTGCTGCAGAATTCGGTAATGTTCATCGCCATGACATACGATTCCCGCCGCGTATAGACAAACGTCATCTTTTCGTGCGCTTCGGCGTAGTAGATATCTTTGACCGGGGTCACGATGATGCGCTCATCTTTGACTAGATTAATGGTGTCGTTTTCCCGTATCGTCGGGCTGGCGGTAGCCGGAGCGCTCTGTTGCTGCCATGCGGCCTCCAGCTTTTGCAGCATGCTGACAATTCGCGACTCCTGGTAAGGCTTCAGAATATAGTCAAATGCCTCCAGCTCGAAGGCTTCCACGGCATGCTCTTTCCATGCGGTAACGAACACAATAAACGGCTTATGGGCAAACTGATTGATATTTTGCGCCAGCAGTACGCCGTCCAGCGAGGGAATATTGATATCCAGAAAAATCGCGTCAACCCGGTTATGCTGCAGAAACTTCAGCACGTCCAGACCATCATCAAACGTACCCACAATCTCCATCTGGCTGTGGGTTTTGATAAGCCAGGTTAGTTCCTGTTGAGCCAGGAATTCATCTTCAACGATGATGACTTTCATATTACTCACCCTGAGGTAATAAAGATGTCGCCGCATGAACAGGGGAGCGCTCATTCGGGACGTAAAAAGCGATTTCAGTGCCTGGTTCAAGACGATGAATATGCAGCCCGTCGCCGTAGAGAAGCTTGACTCTGTGGTGCACGTTCAGCAGCCCGATTTTATTCCCGGGCATCTCGTTAGACTCCACGCGCTCAATGACTTTTGGGTCAATCCCGTGGCCGGTATCGCGTACCGCAATTCGCACACGGTTGCCGCTTTCGGTGATGCTGATGGTGACCACACCTTTGCCTTTACAGGGCTGAATACCGTGAACAATCGCGTTTTCAACCAGCGGCTGGATCAGCAGGCTCGGGATCACGCAGTTGACCTCTTCATCTATATCGTAAATCACCGTGAGCTTGTCGCCAAAGCGCGCCTGTTCAATCGCGATATAGTCTTTGATCTGATAGAGCTCTTTTTTAATGTCGATCTGCTCGTCATCTTTCAGTTCGATGTTGTAGCGCAGATAGCGCGACAGGTTAAAAATCAGCTGGCGCGCGGTGTCCGGATTCAAACGAATGGAAGAGGAGATAGCGTTGAGCGCGTTAAACAGGAAATGGGGATTAATTTTGCTCTGCAGCGCGCGCAGCTCTGCCTTATTTGCCATCTCACGCAGCTGTTCTGCCCGGGAGACCTCAAGCTGAGTAGAGATAATCTGCGACAGGCCAATGGCCATCTCCTGCAGCGTGGAGGTGATCTGATGCGCGTGGCAGTAATAAATTTTCAGCGTGCCCGTCACAACGCCTTTTTCCCATAGCGGGATCACCAGCATCGAGTGAATTTCCGGCGTTCGGTGAGCTTCATCATTGTTTTTAATGATGATTTTTCCGTAGTTAATCGCCTGTCTGGTGGTCGGACTAATGGTGTCATCACTGTCGCGATAGTTGTGCTCCCCGACGCCTACGTAGGCCAGCACGTGGTCGATATTGGTGATGGCGACGGCGTCAGCGTGAATGTCGTGGCGGATAATCTCGCAGACCTGGCGCAGCGACTCCGCGTTAACGTGGCGAAAGAGCGGCAGCGTTTTGTTGGCAATATCCAGCGCCAGCTTGGCCTGACGGGCGGCGCTGGCCTCTTTTTCCCCTTCAACGCTCTGCACCAGCAACACGATAAAACCGATGCAGACGCTGCCCAGGATCATGGGAATACCGATTTTCGAGACGATATCCAGCCCCAGCGCGGTGGTGGGGGCCCAGACGACGACCAGGATCATGGTCAGCGTTTCGCACACCATGCCCGCAGCAATCCCGGCGCGCCAGCGCTGTTTTTTGGGGATCTTGCGGCCGATCCAGCCGGAAAGCACCCCGGCGATAATGCTGGTGATAAAGCATGGCACTGCCGTTACGCCACCGATATCAATCAGGTAGCGATGGGTCCCGGCAATCACGCCGGTGATGACACCCACCCACGGGCCAAACAAAATTCCGCCGGACATGACGGCGATAATGCGCACGTTAACCAGCGAACCCTCTACCGGCACCCCGGACCAGGTGCTGAACAGTGCGAACAGGGAAAAGATGGCGGTAACCGCCAGCAGCTCTTTCGGCGAGTGTGCGGATTTATGCAAAAGCTCGCGAAACAGGCGAATGCGAATCAGGAAGAACAGGCAAATCAGCATTAATGCCGCACGGTCAAAAACCGCCAGCAGCATAGTGAATATCTCGTGCACGGAGCAGACCTGGGCAAACGGGAAAGAACCATGATAAAAAACCTGGGGCGTATTGACCAGCTATCCGTCGGGTTTATCAAATGAGGAAAAACCATAGTTTACAAAGGGGATTGTCAGGTGAGGATTGATGCTACCCGATTTTTTCTCAGCGCCAAATCACCAGGTAACTGTTTTGATATCATTGTGTTAAATAACGGCTAACGGAAAGCCAATATCAGAACCCTGTTTCCATTTTCAGGCATTGCAGTGTTCCGGTTTTCACGCGGGCGCTTTTTTTTCATTTCCCTCTCGACAGGGTGTTTTTTTTCAGGTTATTTTCTAAGCACGCCACATCGGTGGCAGCGTCGCTCGGACGGTCCGGGCGCTAACGTTAATCTGAGGAATCTATGGCTGAATTCAGTCCTGAACGCCGTTTTACGCGTATCGATCGTCTCCCCCCTTATGTTTTCAATATCACTGCTGAACTGAAGATGGCTGCGCGTCGGCGCGGCGAAGATATTATCGATTTCAGCATGGGTAACCCTGACGGCCCAACGCCACCGCATATCGTTGAAAAGCTCTGCACGGTTGCCCAGCGTCCGGATACGCACGGCTACTCAACCTCGCGCGGTATTCCCAGGTTACGTCGCGCGATCTCGCGCTGGTATCAGGATCGTTATCAGGTTGATATCGATCCTGAAAGTGAGGCGATTGTCACCATCGGCTCGAAAGAAGGGCTGGCACATCTGATGCTGGCCACGCTGGATCACGGTGATACGGTGCTGGTACCCAATCCAAGTTACCCAATCCATATCTACGGCGCGGTGATTGCCGGGGCGCAGGTTCGCTCTGTTCCGCTGGTGGAAGGCGTCGATTTCTTTAACGAACTGGAACGTGCCATTCGCGAAAGCTACCCGAAACCCAAGATGATGATCCTCGGTTTCCCGTCGAACCCAACGGCCCAGTGCGTGGAGCTTGATTTCTTCGAGAAAGTTGTCGCTCTGGCCAAGCGTTATGACGTGCTGGTGGTTCATGATTTAGCCTACGCCGATATCGTCTATGACGGCTGGAAAGCCCCGTCGATAATGCAGGTTCCCGGGGCGCGTGACGTGGCGGTGGAGTTCTTTACCCTGTCGAAAAGCTACAACATGGCGGGCTGGCGTATTGGCTTTATGGTGGGTAACAAAACGCTGGTAAGTGCACTGGCGCGCATCAAGAGTTACCACGATTACGGTACCTTCACGCCGCTGCAGGTTGCCGCTATTGCCGCTCTGGAGGGCGATCAGCAGTGCGTTCACGACATTGCTGCTCAGTATAAACGTCGCCGCGACGTACTCGTAAAAGGGTTACATGAGGCTGGCTGGATGGTGGAGATGCCGAAAGCGTCCATGTACGTCTGGGCGAAAATTCCGGAACCGTACGCAGCGATGGGTTCGCTGGAGTTTGCTAAAAAGCTGCTGCAGGACGCGAAGGTGTGTGTGTCCCCGGGTATCGGCTTTGGTGATTATGGCGATACCCACGTGCGCTTTGCTTTAATCGAAAACAGCGACCGTATTCGTCAGGCGGTGAGGGGCATCAAGAGTATGTTCCGGGCCGATGGCCTGCTCTCAGCAAAGAGCGTTGCTGAAAACCCCGTGTCCTCATGACAAAAAAACAGGAGCCAAATGGCTCCTGTTTTTTTGACTGCATGTTCTCACTAGATCATCAGGGCAAAGGTTCCGGCCCAGACTAAAACGATCACCGAAATGCCCATAAAGAAATATTTCACGTTTCATCGCTCCGCGTATCTTGTGGTACGCATTTAAAAACAGAGTCCAACTGATTATAGAGAACTGAAATCCCGGCTAAACAGAAATGAGAATTTTCCCGTTACGCCGATGATTCCCGCTCAGAATTCTGTGCTTTCCTGGTGCCAGACGGCGCTAATGTACGCTTAAAAATGAGGGGTGACAAGAGGGATTTTTTTAAATAATTTCCGCCACTTACGAGTGTCGTGGAACGGCGACAGTTTGATTTCACAGCGCAATAAATTCACTTTGGGCGACGCCATCAAAGACGGTTTTGCAGTGAGATGACAGGTGGTTGAAAAGGCTAGTTTCTTAGCGAAACTAACCTTCATGCAGGGCTTAAATATAGAGGGAGGCTTCACCAAGAGGACGCGTTTTGAAACGGCGATGCATCCAGAGATATTGCTCCGGTGCGCGCATGATTTCAGTTTCGATGACCTTATTGATAAACGCTGCCGCTTCACACTCGTTTTCCGGATAGTTAGCCATTTCCGGAGAGATGTGCAGACGGTAGCCTGACTTATCCGCTTTTCTCACCATCGTCACGGTCAGCATGGAGGCACCTGACAAACGCGAAATGACGAAAGTCCCGTTGGTCGTCGCTACATCCTTCACGGCAAAGAAGGGGGCAAAGCTGCTGCCTTTGCGTCCGTAATCCTGGTCAGGAGCAAACCAGACGGCCTCACCTTTCTTCAGGGCACCGACCATACCGCGCAGGTTGTTACGGCTGATCATCGCTTTATTGGAGCGCATGCGGCCTCGCGTCTGAACCCACTCCATCAGTGCACTGTTGTGCGGTCTGTAGGTCGCCATCATCGGCTGACAAAGGCCCATCACGCGCCCGCCCAGCTCCAGCGACATAAAGTGCACGCCAACAACCATCACGCCGCGTTTTTGCAGCTGAGCGCGTTTAAGGTTGTCCAGTCCTTCTACATCAAACCACTTGCGGACGCGTTCATCCGGCCAGAACCAGGCCATGCCGGTTTCAAGCAGCGCCATGCCGATGGATTTAAAGTTTTCAGAGATCAGTTTTTCGCGCTCTTCAGCATTGTACTGAGGAAAGCAAAGCTCGATGTTTTTACGCGCGATAGATTCGCGACGCTTCAGGAAATAGCGGGATGCGCTGCCCAGTTTCGACCCCAGCATACGCAGCACAGGGTAGGGGAGCTGTACCAGCAGCCAGAGAACGCCAAGACCAAACCATGTAAACCAGTAACGCGGGTGTAAAAACGCGCGTTGAAATTTGGATTGAGACAAAATAGAGAAACCTATGTGAAGCCTGTAAAGGTAGCGCAGCGTGTGCGATACGACGTGCCGATAAGACCGTTCTTCAAGGTGATGGTTGCAGGCTTTACCGAACTTTACGGCGTTACCTGGCCACTGCTGATTTGGGTGGGCGGCGTAATGTAGCACCGTTATACGTTATGTGCTATGACTCGTTTTTGATTAAAAAAGCGACGATTCAGGAGGTGTTTGATTTTACAGATTTTATAAACAGCCGCATTGAGAGCACCCCTCCTTCTTGCGCGGCGAGCAGAAGCCTCTGCGCAAGGATAAAGTCAATTCACGAACAAGCACGGTATTAATGATTGACGACTCCTTAAGTATCCGAAAATGAATTTTTTACTACATATAATAAATAAGAATTTTCATAAGGAAAAATCTTATATATTATTCATGCCATCAATAAAATATTCACTTTTCATACTTCTTTCGTCTCTTCTTTTTTGCGTCCCTCAATAGCTTCTTTCAGTTAATTCATGCTTTTTTGACAAAGTGTCGTGATGCAAATCAAAATAAGTTGTTTTTATAAGTATCTCACTGGCTGCGATCCTTTTAACGACATAAATATTTGGTTTGCTCGTAAAGAGTAGTTTCTTTTTCTGGCTTGGCAGGGCATTACACAATAATGGTTTAGCGGAAAATTCTTAAGAAATTTCTCATTGCGGGTTAATGATCTGCGTATTTGATTTTCTGTCGATCATTATTCTATGATTGCGCATCAACGCGATACCGTGAAGTTGGCATAGCAAAACCAAAGAGGGATGATGAGATGGCTGACAGTTTTCAGAATGAAGTGCCTAAGGCACGTATTAACCTAAAGCTTGACCTGCATACTGGCGGAGCAAGCAAGAAAATGGAATTACCATTGAAATTGCTTGTTGCGGGTGATTTTAGTAATGGGCAGGACACAGCGCCAATATTTGAGCGCGAAAAGGTTAATATCACGAAGAACAATTTTGATAGCGTTCTTTCCGAATATTCCCCAAAAGTTAATCTGACCGTTAAAAATACGCTGGCTGATGATGGCGGTGAGGACAACATTCAGCTGACTTTCCAGAGCATGAAAGATTTCACGCCAGAGCAGGTGGCAGCTCAGATACCGCAACTGAAGGCGATGCTGGCGATGCGCAACTTGCTCCGTGATTTGAAAGCCAACCTTTTGGACAACCAGACTTTCCGAAAAGAGCTGGAAAAAATCGTTCTTGACCAGTCGCTTAGCGCTGAGTTGCGAAATGAATTATCCGCACTGGCGTCAAAAAAATCCTAACCATCAGGCTGTTTTAACGGATTAATCAAGGAATGCTCATGTCTGTACAAAATAATATTACTGGCGGTGAAAGCGTGGTGCTGGAGCGCCCAGCAGCGGGTGGGGTTTACGCTTCCCTGTTTGAGAAAATCAATCTGAGCCCGGTCTCTGAGCTGAGCGCGCTGGATATCTGGCAAGATGCGCAGGCGATGTCGGATGCCACCGCCGATGAACGTCTGACTGCAGGTATGCAGGTCTTTCTGGAGTGTCTGACCAAAGCAGGCTCGAAAGTCGAAAAACTGGATAAAAGCCTGATTGATCACCATATCGCTGAGCTTGATTTTCAGATCAGCCGCCAGCTGGACGCTGTAATGCACCATGATGAATTTCAGGCGGTTGAGAGCCTGTGGCGCGGTGTGAAGTCGCTGGTGGATAAAACCGATTTTCGCCAGAATGTGAAAATTGAGCTTCTGAGTATGTCTAAAGAAGACCTGCGCCAGGACTTTGAAGACTGTCCGGAGGTGATCCAGAGTGGTCTGTATAAACACACCTACATCGACGAATATGATACCCCGGGCGGCGAGCCGATTGCGGCGCTGATTTCCGCTTACGAGTTCGACGCTTCAGCGCAGGATGTCGCTCTGCTGCGCAATATCTCTAAAGTCTCTGCTGCGGCACATATGCCGTTTATCGGCTCGGCAGGCCCGAAATTCTTCCTCAAGGAGTCAATGGAAGACGTTGCGGCGATTAAAGATATTGGTAACTATTTTGACCGCGCCGAGTACATCAAGTGGAAATCGTTCCGCGATACGGACGACGCGCGCTACATCGGTCTGGTGATGCCCCGCGTACTGGGTCGTTTGCCGTATGGTCCGGATACCGTTCCGGTTCGCAGCTTCAATTATGTCGAAGAAGTCAAAGGTCCGGATCACGACAAATACCTGTGGACCAACGCATCGTTTGCTTTTGCGTCCAACATGGTGCGCAGCTTTATCAATAATGGCTGGTGTGTACAGATCCGTGGGCCACAGGCTGGTGGTGCGGTTCAGGACCTGCCTATCCATCTGTACGATCTCGGTACTGGCAATCAGGTAAAAATCCCGAGCGAAGTGATGATTCCTGAAACCCGTGAATTCGAATTTGCGAATCTGGGCTTCATTCCTTTGTCCTACTACAAAAACCGCGACTATGCCTGCTTCTTCTCGGCTAACTCCACGCAGA
Source organism: Enterobacter cloacae complex sp. P2B (assembly GCF_014895985.1). Lineage (NCBI taxonomy): Bacteria > Pseudomonadati > Pseudomonadota > Gammaproteobacteria > Enterobacterales > Enterobacteriaceae > Enterobacter > Enterobacter cloacae complex sp. P2B. The sequence continues at coordinate 21,870 of NZ_JADBQQ010000020.1, forward strand.
AACCGGCGCTGTATGACACCGCAGATGCAACGGCGAACAGCCGCATCAATGCGCGTCTTCCGTACATCTTCCTGCTGTCGCGTATCGCCCACTACCTGAAGCTGATTCAGCGCGAAAACATTGGCACCACTAAGGATCGCCGACTGCTTGAGTTGGAACTGAATACCTGGGTCCGCAGCCTGGTGACCGAAATGACCGATCCGGGCGATGAACTTCAGGCGTCTCACCCACTGCGTGACGCGAAGGTAGTGGTGGAAGACATTGAGGACAACCCGGGCTTCTTCCGCGTGAAATTGTACGCTATCCCGCACTTCCAGGTGGAAGGGATGGACGTCAATTTGTCGCTGGTTTCCCAGATGCCGAAAGCGAAATCGTAAAAACAGGCAGGAAGCCGATGAAAACGGAACAACCGTTATGGGGTAGGGGCATTATGGTTTCTCCCCAGCATTTTCAGCAACAGGTCGCGTATGCGGCCTGGTCTGCCGAATGTATTGCCCGGCTGGGACTCATCTCACCCTGGGGGGTCATTGACGCCACTTTCGAACCGGAATCTCTCAAGCTTGGACGTCTCCAGGCCCGTCATCTGCATGTCCGTTTTCAGGACGGAACGCTGATTGATACAGACAATGCAGATTCTCTGCCGCCTGTGTTGTCGCTTGAAAGTGAATCGCAGGAAGTGACGGTGATGCTGGCGCTTCCGCTTCTGCGGGCGAATGGCGGTAACTGCCTTAAACCCGATGAAGTGGCCGAGCGCCCGGTGCGTTATCGCCAGCGCTGGCGGGATGTGCGCAATGCATTTGGGGAAGACACCCGTCAGATTGCGGTGATGCAACCGGAACTGACGCTGCGTTTTGACCATCAGAACAACAGCGATTATCTGACTTGTCCGGTCGCCCGCCTGCAGCAAGATTCGCAGGGTGCATGGCAATTAGATGAGACGTTTCTCCCCCCTCTGTTGACCATTCATGGCAGCCGCTGGCTGGTGACGCAACTGGAACAGCTAATGACCCAACTGCGGGCTCGACTCTGTCGTCTGATGGCAATGCGGCGCGAAAGCAATGAGCGTATGGCTGACTTTGCCGTGGCAGATGTATCGCTTTTCTGGCTACTCAACGCGCTGAACAGCGCAGAGCCCGTGCTTGGTCAGTTCCAGCGTAACCTGCAAAGCCCACCGGAACGTCTGTATCCGGAGCTTTCTCGCCTGGCGGGGAGCTTGCTGACATTTTCTCTGGAGCACCAGGTGAACGCCATTCCGGTCTGGCATCATGAGCAACTCAACGCGGTATTTCCGCCGTTGTTTGATTTACTTAGCGATCTGCTTGAAGCCAGTCTGCCGTCCCGCGTGGTGGCTCTGACGCTCGACTATGACCCACGACTGCACTTCTGGCAGGCTCGCCTGCATGACCCGCGTCTGCGCGAAGGAGCGGATTACTATCTTTCTGTACGGTCGCCGATACCGGTGGCGCAGTTGCAGGAACAGTTCCCGCGCCAGTGTAAAGTGGGCAGTCCTGACCATGTGCGTGGGATCGTCAACTCATCCCGCGTGGGTGTACCGCTGATGCCGCTGCGTCATGTGCCAGCCGCCATTCCGCTGCGCCTGGAAAATCAGTATTTCAGTCTCGACCTCTCGCATCCTTTGGCGGCCGAAATGCTCCAGAGCGGGACATGCATGTTTTACGTCCCGGGCATGCTTGGTGAGCCTGAACTTGAACTCTTTGCGGTACTGAGAACATGAGTGAGCGTAAACGCGGCATTGCCGTGCCTGTTGATATTGACGCACTGCTGCAGGATACCTGGCTTCAGGTCATCAGCCTTCGCCATGGCCCGCTGTTTCAGGAAGGTGAAGGTCGGGTCTTATGGGAACGCTGTATCGCTGATGTAGAGCGCGTTCAGCGTGAACTAAAAGCGAGTGAGCTCGATGAAGCCAGCTGTAGGCATATCCTCACTGCACAATGTGCATTGCTTGATGAAGCGGTAAAAGGCCGCGGTGTAGAGGATGATGCCTGTGTGCAGTGGTATGACATTCCTTTGCAGGGACACTTCCTCGGCACGATGGATGCCGGTGACACCTTGTGTGACAGGATGCGCGATGTGCTGCGTGAACCTGCACCAGACAATGCCGTACTGACCTGCTTTCAGCGGGTAATGATGCTCGGTTTTCTGGGTAGTTACCGCTCGCTAAGCGATCCTGAGCGTCAGAAGCTGGTCAGCGCCCTCAATGAACGTGTTACGCCGTTCAGCTATCCGCAGACTCACCCTGTTCTGGCAGAGAGTCGCACCGGACGGGGGACGGGAGGCTGGCTGGCGTCATGGCCCGCTCGTATCGGCCTGAGCGTGATTGTTCTTGCCGCGCTCTGGTGGGGACTGGATCAATGGCTCGATCAGATGCTGCTGACCCTGTTGCCGGGAGTCATAAAATGAGTCCTGTACAACAGCGCGGGCTTGCGCTGTGGGCCGCCCTGCTGAGTGCTGTGGTATGCCTGGCTTTTTTGCCGTTATCCCGGCTGGCTTCAGTGCTCGTTCTGCTGGCGATGATCGGGGTTATCGTCGCGTTCTGGTATATCGCCAGACCTCGTGCGGAGCATGACGCCAGCCTGCGTCTGGATGACCTTCCTGAAACCACTTACCGTCAACCTGTGGTGCTGGTTTGTGGTGATATGCCTCTGACCTGGCCGCAACAGTCACCGGTACTGACCGTCACGCAGGGATGCTGGATCCGCGTTGAGGATCATCAGGATCTGGAGCAGGTGGCCCGTCAGGTACTGTTGCAGCGCCCGGACTGGGGGCGTCAGCTGTCGGTGATGGTCAGTGTCTGTCCGCAGAAACATGTCGACAGCGAAGCCCTGACAAGTCGTCTGTTGGCTTTGCGCTGGCAAATTAGTCAGTTGCGTAAAGAAACGGGACATTCTGTGCCATTGATTCTGAATGGTCAGATAGGCAGTGCGATGACGGATGACATGCTCTGGCAGGCCGCTATTCCGGGTGAAGGGTGGACTGTCTGGCGTGAGTCGAATGCGCCTTGTTCAATTGCCGCATGGGTCACCACCGGCGGTGCGCCTGTGATGCAGCAGCAGGTGCTGATGAATAGCCTGATGAGTTGGTTCCATCAGCATGTCCAGGCGGTATTCATCGATGATAATCCTGATGTTCCGGCCATTGCACCTGCAGCAATGCTGTGGGGAATGGGGCCGATTCTTGCCGGAAGCCTTGCGTCATCGGCCTGGACGGCGTGGTTGTCGCGTCATACCGCCATGCAGCAGGTGTCTGGCTGGCACCCAGTGGGAACGGACAGTACGGTGATCTCCCCACTTCCGGATTTCATCCTGCCACAGCTACCGGAAGGGGGAGGACTCACTCCCCGTGCCCGGACCTGGCGCTGCGTCCTTGGCATTTTCACCCTGGCTGCTATCACCGCGCTGCTTTGTAGTGGCTGGAATAATCGCCAGCTATTGCATCGCGTGAGCTTCGATATTGTCCGTTACGATCGCATTTCTATGGATGACTACGGTCCGAAAGCCGACGCCGTTGCCGTCCTGCACAAGGATGCGGCATTGCTGGATGACCAGGCGCGTAACGGCGTACCGGCCCGATTAGGCCTGGGGCTTTATCAGGGGGAGCGACTCCGGATGCCGGTGCTGGAGGCCATCCGTTCGTATGTTCCTCCGCCCCCCAAACCTCAGCCGCAGCCCAAACCAGTACCGAAAATTGTGCGCCTCGACAGCATGTCGCTGTTCGATACCGGCAGATACGACCTTAAACCCGGTTCGACGAAGCTGCTGGTCAATTCCCTGGTCGGTATCAAAGCAAAACCGGGCTGGCTGATTGTTGTGTCAGGGCATACCGATAACACCGGCAATCCACAACTGAACCAGACGCTGTCCCTGAAACGTGCCGAAGCGGTACGCAACTGGATGCGTGACACCGGCGACGTGCCGGAAAGCTGTTTTGCGGTACAGGGCTATGGCGAAAGCCGTCCTGCCGCAACCAACGACACTCCGGAAGGGCGGGCGCTCAACCGTCGTGTCGAAATCAGTCTGGTACCGCAGGCCAATGCCTGTCAGATACCCGGCAAACACCCGGCGTCATCGCAGGATGATGGCGTCTCAGAAAATAAAACGGAGTAATTAACATGGCAATTCCTGTTTATCTTTGGCTGAAGGACGACGGCGGCGCGGACATTAAAGGGTCTGTGGACGTTCAGGATCGTGAAGGCAGCATCGAAGTGGTGGCACAGCAGCACAACCTGTACATCCCGACCGATAACAACACCGGCAAGCTGACCGGGACCCGTATCCACACGCCGTTCCTGTTCACTAAGGAAATCGACTCCTCCAGCCCGTACCTGTACAAGGCGGTGACCACGGGTCAGACCCTGAAATCCGCTCAGTTCAAGTGGTACAAAATCAACGATGCGGGCCAGGAAGTGGAGTACTTCAACACCAAACTTGAAAACGTCAAGGTGGTGAAAGTGAACCCGGTAATGCACGACATCAAGGATCCTTCTTTCGAGAAGCATAACCACCTTGAGCAGATCGAGCTGCGTTACGAAAAAATCACCTGGACCTACAAAGACGGCAACATCATTCATTCCGATTCCTGGAACGAACGCGCCACCGCGTAATCCTGATGCGGGCAGGTTTTTCCTGCCCGCAGTTTTTTGCTGAGCGCCTGAGACGCGGGCGCTCAGCAAAGAAAATACAACCTGCCTGCCTGACCTTATGCGCTTTGGTGAACAGCGAGGGGCGGTAGCGTGTCCAGGAACCGACAAAGAGAGAATCTCATGGAAAATCCAGCCATCCTGTTACGTCGTCTGAACCCTTACTGCGCCCGCGCGATGGAAGGGGCGGCATCGCTCTGCCAGACCCGTGCCCATGCCGAAATTCTGCCGGAGCACTGGCTGCTGAAGCTGCTGGAGCAAGGCGAGGGGGATCTCACTGTGCTGGCACGCCGCTACGAGTGGGATATGGATGGCATCTGGCAGGATCTGCTCGGCTGGCTGGATAAACAACCTCGTTCCGTGCGCCATCGGCCCCAGCTCTCAGAAGACATCCAGACTCTGATGCAGCAAGCCTGGCTACTGGCCTCACTCAATGGTGAAGAGCACATTCGCAGCGTCCATCTGCTGATGGCGCTGGTGGAAAAACCAAAACTGGCTCGTTGTGACGGCCTCTGGCCGTTGTTAACGCTTGGGCAGAGCCAGCTGGAGCGCCTGAGACCGTTGCTGGATGCGCAATCGGATGAGCGTCCGGAAATGCAGCGCGAAGCTGAACTGGCACAGAACCACGGCGGTGAGGTGGAGTTTGTCGGGCGTCCGGCTGGTGAGGAAATGGAAGAGGGGGAACTGAGTCCTGCGCTGCAGAACGCGCTGGATAAATTCACCCTTGATGTCACCGCCAAAGCGAAGGAAGGAAAGATCGATCCTGTGTTTGGCCGTGACACAGAAATCCGCCAGATGGTAGACATCCTCTCTCGTCGCCGCAAAAACAACCCGATTCTGGTCGGCGAGCCGGGCGTGGGGAAAACCGCACTGGTTGAAGGTCTGGCATTGCGTATTGCCGAGGGCAATGTGCCTGAATCCCTGAAAACGGTCACTCTGCGTACCCTCGACCTGGGCCTGCTACAGGCCGGCGCGGGCGTGAAAGGTGAGTTTGAACAGCGCCTGAAAAACGTCATTGATGCTGTGCAGCAATCGCCTGTGCCTGTCCTGCTCTTTATTGATGAAGCGCATACCATCATTGGCGCAGGCAACCAGGCAGGCGGCGCCGATGCAGCGAACCTGCTGAAACCAGCGCTGGCGCGTGGCGAACTGCGGACCATCGCGGCCACCACCTGGAGTGAGTACAAGCAGTACTTTGAACGCGATGCCGCACTGGAGCGCCGCTTCCAGATGGTAAAAGTGGATGAGCCCGACGATGACACCGCCTGCCTGATGCTACGCGGTCTGAAATCCCGCTACGCCGAGCACCATAGCGTGCACATTACCGACGATGCGGTGCGCGCGGCAGTTACGCTTTCTCGCCGCTATCTGACGGGTCGCCAGCTGCCGGACAAGGCAGTTGACCTGCTCGACACCGCCGCAGCGCGCGTCCGCATGAGCCTCGACACCGTGCCGGAGCAGCTGACCTGCATTCGCTCGCAGATCACCTCTCTTGAAATGGAGAAGCAGGCACTGCTGGAAGATATTGCTGTCGGCAATCAGAGCCATGGTGAACGCCTGACCGTCATTGAGCAGGAAGAGAACGATCTTATCGTTGTTCTCGACGAGCTTGAAACTCAATACGGGCAGGAACTGAAACTCACCGAACAACTGCTGGAAAGCCGCCAGGACATCTCCCGTCAGAGCGAGACGCACGCGCTGCAGCAGGAACTGCACGGCATGCAGCACAGCAACCCGCTGCTCTCGCTAGATGTGGATGTGCGCACCGTTGCCAATGTGATTGCTGACTGGACAGGCGTTCCGCTGTCATCACTGATGAAAGATGAGCAGACCGAACTGCTTACCCTGGAAGATGAAATTGGCAAACGTGTGGTCGGGCAGGATGTGGCGCTCGCGGCCATCGCGCAGCGCCTGCGTGCGGCAAAAACGGGTCTCACCTCCGAGAATGGCCCTCAGGGCGTGTTTCTGCTGGTGGGCCCGAGTGGGGTGGGGAAAACCGAAACCGCCCTGGCTCTGGCGGACGTGATGTACGGCGGTGAAAAATCACTGATTACCATCAACTTGTCCGAGTACCAGGAGCCTCATACTGTTTCCCAGCTGAAGGGCTCCCCTCCGGGCTACGTTGGCTACGGTCAGGGCGGTATTCTCACCGAAGCCGTGCGTAAGCGACCGTACAGCGTGGTGTTGCTGGATGAGGTGGAGAAGGCGCACCGCGACGTGATGAACCTGTTCTACCAGGTGTTCGACCGTGGCTTTATGCGTGATGGCGAAGGGCGTGAAATCGACTTCCGTAACACCGTTATTCTGATGACCTCCAACCTCGGCAGCGACCATCTGATGCAGCTGCTGGACGAACAACCTGAATCCACCGAAGGCGATCTGCACGAACTACTGCGTCCGATCCTGCGTGACCACTTCCAGCCCGCGTTGCTGGCCCGCTTCCAGACCGTGATTTACCGTCCGCTGGCGGAAGCGGCCATGCGTACCATCGTGGAAATGAAGCTGTTACAGGTTAGCAAGCGCTTGCATCGCCACTACGGCCTGACCACGCAGATTAATGAGAGCCTGTATGACGCCCTGACCGCCGCCTGCCTGCTGCCGGATACCGGGGCGCGCAATATCGACAGCCTGCTGAATCAACAAATTCTGCCGGTGCTGAGCCAGCAGTTGCTGACCCGTATGGCCGACAGACAAAAACCACGGTCGTTACACCTGAGCTGGAGCGAAGAAGAGGGCATTGGCCTGGAATTTGACGTTCAGGAGGGAGTGGACGCATGAGTAATAATCCTCCGTTAAGGTTCAGCCATAACCACCACCTGCTGGCGGTGAAAGGCTGTGAGTCCGCGCTCGACGTGCTGGCGTTTGAAGGCGATGAAGCCCTGAGCACACCGTTCCGCTACCGTATTGAATTCACCAGCGGTAACCACGCCATCAGCAAAGAGATGATGCTGATGAAAGGGGCTTCCCTGACGCTGCAGGCCCCGGTAGACCAGGGTTACGGCATCAGAGTGCAGCAGGCCGTGCGCACCCTTCAGGGGGTGGTGACCGGCTTTGAACGCCTCAGCACATCAAAAGACGAAACCCGTTATGCCCTGACGCTCCGGCCACGCCTGGCGCTGCTCGACCGCTCGCACCAGAACGCCATTTACCAGGACATGTCGGTCCCGCAAATCGTGGAAAAAATCCTGCGCGAACGTCACGGTATGCGCGGCCAGGATTTTCTGTTCTCGCTCACTAAAGAGTATCCGCGCCGTGAGCAGGTGATGCAGTACGGCGAGAATGACCTGCACTTTATCACCCGCCTGCTGGGTGAGGTCGGTATCTGGTTCCGCTTCACCACCGACATGCGCCTGAACATCGACGTGGTGGAGTTTTACGACAGCCAGCAGGGGTACGAGAAAGGCCTGACCCTGCCGTCGGTGCCGCCGTCAGGCCAGCACTCGCATGGCGTGGATTCGGTGTGGGGGATGGAGAGCCATCACAACGTGGTGCAGAAGCAGGTCAGCACCCGGGACTACAACTACCGTCAGGCCACAGAGGATATGAATACGCTGGTTGACGTCACCCGGGGGGACGCGACCACGTACGGAGAAGCGTATCACTATGCCGACAATTATCTGACGCCGGGTAGCGCGTATGAGCGTAATCCGGCACCCGAGTCCGGGGCGTTTTATGCCCGCATCCGGCACGAGCGCTACCTGAACGGCCAGACGCGGACCCGGGCCATCACCAGCAGTCCGGCGCTCTCTCCGGGGATGCTGCTCAAAGTCACCGGCGGGTATGAAGTGGCGGAGGTATTTGCGCAGGGCGTGGTCATCACGGCGATGCAGACCCACGCGCGGCGGGATGAAGACTTCAGCCTTCGTTTTGACGGTATTCCGGACAGCCCGGATTTCAGCTTCCGCCCCGAGCCGGGAGAACGTCCGGTGATGGCCGGTACGCTGCCGGCCCGCGTCACCAGTACCACTGAAAATGACACCTACGGCCATATCGATAAGGACGGGCGCTACCGCGTCAACATGCTGTTTGATCGTGACAGCTGGGAGACGGGATTCGAAAGCCTGTGGGTGCGCCAGTCACGCCCGTATGCCGGGGACACTTACGGCCTGCACCTGCCGCTGCTGGCGGGCACCGAGGTGGCGATTGGCTTTGAGGACGGTAACCCGGACCGGCCGTACATTGCCGGCGTGCTGCATGACTCGGCGCACGGCGACCACGTCACCATCCGGAACTACAAACGCAACGTCCTGCGCACCCCGGCGAACAACAAAATCCGCCTCGACGACGAGCGCGGAAAAGAGCACATCAAGGTCAGCACGGAGTACGGCGGCAAGAGCCAGCTGAACCTCGGGCATCTGGTTGACAGCGAAAAACAGCAGCGCGGCGAGGGCTTTGAGCTCAGAACGGACAGCTGGGGTGCGATACGGGCGCAGAAAGGGATATTCATTTCGGCGGACGGTCAGACGAAGGCGCAGGGCCAGGTGCTGGATATGGCAGCGGTTAAGCGCCAGCTATCCGACGCCCTGTCTTTGGCTGAATCACTCTCCAGTCTCCTGGAAACTGCAAATATCGATTCACTGGATAATGACACACAACAAAGTTTCTTACAGCAAAGTGTGGATACCCTGCAACAGCCAGTGATTGTGGCGGGTGCACCAGCGGGAATTGCACTTTCCACGCCTCAGCATATTCAGTTCAGTGCTAACCAGAATCAGATATTAACTGCAGGTGGGAATACGGAAATATCAGCGCTAAAACGTATTGCCTTAGTTGCTAAAAAAGCAGTGGTGGTGTTTGCACATGAGATGGGAATGAAACTGATTGCGGCGGCAGGGAAAATCGAAATGCAGGCCCAAACTGACGGGGTTGAAATTACAGCAGCGAAAGGATTAACCATTACCAGTACAGAAGATGAAATCCTTATCTCGGCGAAAAAGAAAATTACCGTGCAGTGCGGTGGTTCTTATCTGACGATTGAACCGGCCAAAATTGAACATGGTACCAATGGTTGCTTTAAAGTAAAAAGTGCTGATTTTGACTATGCGGGACCAGCGAAACTGGATGTTCCCTATCCGAAATTTACCGCCTGCGAATCCATGGCTTCAGAAGCTTCAGGCAAGGGTGATGCGACCATACCGTTGAGCTAAGGACGACTGATGATTAATTACCTGGAGCAGCCTTTGCAACTGGCGGACCATCAATATGCAGTTATTGACCGTATGCGGGTGCCAGAACTGCCGGAAAGCTGGCCGCTTATCGAACTGGTTTCGCCGATGCTGGCACCACAAGCCCATCTTTACCCGTGGCTGATACCGTTGCATGAGCTTCCATCTGTTGAGTGGAAGACGTTGATGGCTGACCTTTCGCGATGCGCAGATCCAACTTCACCGCCGACGAGTGTCCTTTTACTGTCCAGCTCACGCCCAACAAATATTGTACGTAATCTGCTGGTGAATGCGCTGTTTTTAAAGGATACAAACCAACAGGGACATATCCTGCGTTATTACGATCCACGAGTGTTGTTTCATCTGCACTGGATGTTGAGCCCATGGCAATTGTTTAACCATCTACCAGCCCAGGAAATACCGTACTGGACATTCTGGCTGGAGGGAGAGTGGCACACACTGGCTTTCCCGGCTCGAGTTTCTTGCCAGCCCGGAGACCAAACAGAAATTCCGCTGGCGCAATTACAGCGTTGTGGGCAGATAAACCTTGCCCTGGAAAAATTGCCACCCAATCTCGATATGGCGCAGCGCCAGCAAAGTTGTCGAAAAATAGATGCATTGCTTGTGCAGGCAATGATATGTGGACTGCCCACTCAGGAAGATCGTATTGCATTTGCGCTGCATGGATTAGTGCAGCCAGAAGGTTTCTGGATGGCTCCGAAGATGGCTGCATTCCTGGCACTGTCCCAACAGGCTCCTGACTATTATCGTGATGTAACCAGTAACTGGGATGAAAATCTCTGGCAGGAGATGACCCAAATGCAGCCCTATAATAATGCATGGAACAATTAATATGAGTACACAAAAAGGCTGTAAATTCTGTATTCGCTATGGGTTGCCAATTTTACCCGTTCGCCCGGCGGTTGTGGCAAAGGATGATGCATTACCACTTTTGCCAGGTAGCGTCACCCTACCTGCAGTAGCAAAGGGCGAAACTGCATGGACGGGACGCTTGCTGCGTGAGGGCTATTTATACATCTGGTCTGAGTCAGGTAACCGCTGGATAAATTATTTTGTCACTTGCGAAGGATATTATTACCCTCTGCCTGAAAATGGAGATGTGCCTCCTGATATTGCAAATGGCAAGTCTAAGCCATGCGTTACTCAGCCAGAAGAACTGGCGAGTGCATCACTGATAACGCTACCGGTAAAGCCCTTAGGTATGAAAAACGGCGTGTTCTGGTTCTGCTGGTCCGAAGTGGAATGGACACCTGCGGTTCGCACAAAACATGAAGATGTGTCATATCGCATCCAGTATATGCAACGTTTTGACATGGATGCCTGGATTAATAGCGGCAAGGCTGACCAGACTATTGCAATGTCAGCGCTGACAGAAACAGTGGCGGAATACAGTAAATCAGGAGAAAGCTGCAGTGCCAGAATATGGTCCCGCGCCCCCTGGAAAGCGGCCACGACATTTGAAGCCCGTTTAATCAAAAAATTGGCGGACAAGCTTTACCCAAATAAAGGCGTAATGATAGTGCTGCAGGATCCACCTGCAGTGTTGCAGGATCTCTCCGCCCTTATAGACTATGAGCTGCAAAAAAATATCTATAAAAATGCGAAATATCAACGGGAGCTTGCTCTGGCTTCTGCAATTACTGGTTTGAAAGAATCGATGAATCGCCAGTTTGAGCGGGACTCTATAGAGAAGAGTGAGAGCGAAGAGCGTGTGGCGCTTTATGGTCCCTTTGGCTACGCCGGGAATAGCGATGTTCCGGATAATATGTACACTTCGATCGGCGACAAAAAAATGAAGTCTGAAGCAGCCAGGAAGTGGGCGAAGTATGAACAATACTATGAACCATCAAAAGTATCTGACTTTCAGAAGAAATTTAATAAAATTTTACAGCAGTATAACGACAGTGTCGTAAGTCCACGCACCGAAATGTATCTTGAGTGGATAAAGGGCAGCGTATTGCTCGAATATTTTAAGCATAATTTTGATACCCAGGAATTGAAAAGCGGTATTGAATATGTCCAGACGCTGAATTACTGCATTGCCGGGATGCAGGACAAAGTGGGGGTCATTCGTCATTTTAATGATTTGTTGTCAGGGACACCTACAGATGTAACAAATATACTGGCTCGTGCTTTAATATTAAATCAGGATGTTCTGGCTGAAAAGTTAGCTAAAGCTACTGAAGGCTTTTCGGACTGGTTTGCCATTCCCTGGAATGGGATCGCCGATGCCTTTAAAGATGGTATCGAAAAAATGCGTGATAATGCTGCCGGAGTGGCAGGAATATTCATTGGGTTACTTTCAGGTATATTAACAAAACAGATCGCACAGGCATTAGAATCAAACAAAGTCTACGGCTGTTTAGTTGCGATGGGTGCAATAACAAATAAAGCACTGGTTCCTTTAGAAAAAACAGGGAAATATAAAGAGTTTGTTTCTGAAGTGGTCACGCAATTGGCTAAGGAAAGCGGACTGGACAGCAGAGCAAATAAAGACAGCTTACGACATTATGTCAGACGGGAGTTAAGACGACTCAGAATCGACGGGTTGCCAATGGAAGTTGAGGAAACAAAAAAATTTCTGGTCATGGTTGATATTGACAAAGTACACGAGATGGCATCGCTGCCACCCAAAGAGCGTGCTATTGCATTGAGTAAATTACTTCGAACCTCGGCAGATGTTGAGGCTCAGCAATTTAGCCGCTGGCAGGGGGCTGTCCAGCGTGGAGTCACAAAAGCCGGACAGGCTATGCCATTTACATTGGGGGTATGTTCCGGGATTCTTCAGGTTGCAGCACTTTTTATTTCTGCTGATATTCACAATAAAAAAACGCTCACTGCCGATCAGGGAGAAGCGCATTCCCGATTTTGGGCGGGCGTATTAGGTCTTGGAAGCACGACATTAGGCATTATCGAGACCGGTATTAAACAGTTTCAGTTATTTGCCAATGCTGCGTCGAGGCTCCGGGTTTTCAGCTCCGAAACCTTTCGTAGATGGGTGTTTGGTTACCTGGGGAAAGCGTTAGGCGTGGTGGCAGGTGTGATTGCTGTAGGATATGACTTATATCATGCCCTTAACGAATTTAATAAAGGACATACAGGGTTGGCTATTGCTTACGGTCTTTCCGCAGCGGCTGGTGTCTGGTTAGCGGTGGCAGTAGTTGCCGCTATACCTGTCGTAGGAACGTTTATTGCAGTTGTGTTTTTAATTGGTACAGCACTTTATCTGGCATTTCACAATCGCGATAACATTCAAAAATGGCTGGTGCAGTGTTTATGGCGAAGAATACCTGTTGATATAGATGAACCAAAGGTAGAACAAGAAAAATATAAGATGATAGAGGCTGCCGAACTGCCTATATGGCCAACCATGAAAATGGAAATGGATGAACTTAAATTAGCGTTGGGAGTGGAGGGATAAAATGGATTATTACGGTCTTTTCCCTAAATTTAAATTAAACCGGTTTCTTAGTGATGAAGAGAGAACGCATCAGCTAAAAAAAGACGAGACAACTGAACTGGATGGACAATCTTTAGTTCCTGATATGAAAGTGATAACACTAAATTCCCATTATCTGGAGTTGGTTGACAAATATTACTCAGCAAAAGGATTTCTTAGTTTAATCGCTGCATTTGCTTTTTTTGGATTTTCATTGCTCTATGTTACTGTGCTAATTAAGAGTGTTCCCTATATTGATTGGAAATTTTCGACTAGTGAAAAAATGTTTCTGTCGATGAGTTTGATTTGTATTCCAACCATTATAATGACATTCAAAGTCCTTAAAACAGAATGGTTTGCCTGGACACATTACCCCATTCGCTTTGACAGAAAAAACAGACTGGTGCACGTATTCCGGTTAAATGGTTCAGCCTACAGCGTTCCCTGGGATAGCGTTTTTTTCACCACAGGACTGAGCCACAGAAAAGATGCGAACAAAGACTACTACATCAGCGGTCATGTGCTGGCGGATGATAATGAAACCGTGATTGACACCTTCTGTCTGCCGGCCACGCATTCGGACAGGAAACAGCTTGAAAGGCACTGGGAGTTTGTCCGACGTTACATGGAGGAAGGGCCCGAGTCCGTCATTGGGGTTGTTGATTTTTGCCTGCCCATCGCAAAAAAACGCGAGGGCTATCGCTTTGGTCTGCTCTATCTTTTATCCGGCTTTAACGGCGCACCGTTATTTCTGTTCCCGCTCCTGTTTGTGCTGTCCTTTATTTTCAGCGTTCCGCGCTACCTGGCGATGGTGACAAGCAGGTTGCCCGTCTGGCCCGAGAGTATTGAGTCACTGTGCCGGGTTGATAAAGATGACCCTTATCGGGTCGATGCTTCTGGTAATCCTGAACATCTATGGCGGAATCTTTTCAGGAAACCATCAGCAAACAACAGGAAATAAAGATGAAAGGTATAGTGGAAATGGATGACCATAACTTAGCTCCGGGAGCTATGAAGGATAGTGCTGTTCCTGTGCTTTTCATGGCTATAATTATAGTTGCAAGCTAACATCATTACTGAATGATGCAACAACAAATAAATAATGAGTTCTGTATAAACACTGGCGAATGGCTGTAACCAAAAATGAAAACACAAAAAGGCTGCAAATTCTGTATACGCTATGGGTTACCATTTTTACCCGTTCGTCCGGCGGTTGTAGCAAAGGACGACGCATTACCTCATTTGCCTGACAGCATCACTGTACCTGTAGTAGCAAAAGGTAAAACTGCATGGACGGGGCGCTTGTTGCGAGAAGGCTATTTATATATCTGGTCTGAGTCAGGTAACCGCTGGATTAATTATTTTGCCACTGGTGAGGGATATTATTACCCGCTGCCAGAAAATGGAGATGCGCCTCCTGATATTGCAAATGGCAAGGTTAAGCCATGTATTACTCATCCAGAAGAGCTGGCGAATGCGTCACTGATAACGCTGCCGGTAAAACCCTTAGGTATGAAAAACGGTATATTCTGGTTCTGCTGGTCCGAAGTGGAATGGACACCTGCGGTCCGCGCAAAGCATGAAGACGCGTCTTATCGCATCCAGTATATGCAACCTTTTGACATGGATGCCTGGATTAATACCGGTAAGGCTGACCAGGTTATTGCAATATCAGCGCTGACTGAAACTGTGGCGGAATACTGCCAGGGTGCGGACAGCAGTGGTGTCCGCCACTGGTCCCCATCGTACTGGAAGAGGGCAAAGGCGCTGGACGGTTCGAATCTGGTGCTGGCAGCAGAGGCGCTGTCCCCGGGTAAGGGCGGGATTATTATTTTGTCAGACCCAGTGGCGGTAGCGCAGGAACTGAGTGCGTTAGTCAACTATCGCCTGAAAACCCGCTTTGCCGAAGATCCTGAATTTTCCCGTGGCCTCGCGTTATCTGCAACGTTGTCTGGTCTTAAACAGGCCATGACCGAACAATTCAGAAGAGATCTAATTGCTGAAGATAAAACAACGGAACAATGGCCAAAGACGGTGGGAAGCAGGGTTATCGCAGGTATCCCGGTGCCATCGGAAAATGCTGAACAGGAAGCAGAAGAGGCGAAAGACTGGCATAACCGCACTTTTGATGAACGGTTTGAAGTCCGGGCGAAGCAGCGATGGGATAATTATGAAAAATATATTGACCGGGATAAAGAGAAAGCGTTCCTGACGAAATTAGATGCGGCCGTAAATACATACAACGAAAGCGTCATTATTCCGATGACAGAAATGTATCTTGCCTGGCTACAGAGCGAAGCACTTCCCACTTACTTTGAACATAACTTCGACACAAAAAATATCCCATGCGGGGCATTCTATCTGCAAAGCGTAACTGACTGTCTGGAAGGTATGCAGGATCAGAAGTTGGTGTCACAGTGGCTTTATAGTCAGCTCGTTGCGGAGGCTTTCAGTGCTAATAACTATATACTCCAGGCTCTGGTTTTTAATAACGATGAAATAGCGAAGCAGATCCAGGAAAAAGTCAGCAAGGTTTCTGTGGTTGATGCTATTTCGTGGGAAAATCTGATGGATGGCATCAAAGACGCCACTGAGGATTACAGTAAGGTACTGTCTGTAAAGATGGAGAGCTACCTGAGCTGCATCAGTAGTGGTTTTGTGCGCCTCTTGCAGGATATGGCATATAGCAAACCAGCAATCAGTATTGTCGCGATGGTTGCGAACAGCGGCTATGGGTTAAAAACGGTGGTGCTGACGGGTAAGCGCAAATATTTTCTTCGGGCGACTTTGCGTGAAGTCGCCCGGATGACAGATATTCATGATCGTGTTTCACAGGACAAGCTGCACCATCATCTGGATACGGCAATGCGGCGAATGGAGCTGGATGGGGTTCCGATGGAGGACACGCAGGAGCGGCGATTTATGGTGCTGATAGACCGTAATGAAGCCAGAAGAATCAGCGCATTGCCAAAAGATGTGCGTATTCAGGAAACTACCCGGTTTCTTCGTTCTGCTGACGATGTGACAGGCAGTGTGTTCCCTCGTTTTTACAGTACGAATATGTCGGGTCTGAGAGGGGCTACGGTGAATCGCCTTGCGGACACGGCGGGAGGAAGCATCCCGTTTGCAGGGTGTATGGCTTCGTTGATTTTTCAGGGGGGCGCATTAATCGGCGCGGCAGGCGAAAAAGATCTGCTGACCTGGGAAAAAGGTACACGCTTTGGTGCGAATGTGGTGGGGGCATTTGGGACTTCGCTGGAGGTGGCGGAGCGGGCGCTGAATGATCTGAGGGTGCTGAGGCTGAAGGCGATTATACGCAGTAACTTGGGAGCAAATGCGCTCAGAAAGACGACCGGGTTTATTAGTCAGGGGATTAAGGTGTGCTCAAGGGCGGCAATGATTGGTGTTTTTTGGGATGGATTAAATGGTATTAATTATTTTTTCCAAGATAATTATGGAATGATGATAGCCAGTTTTGGTTCTGCTATTGGTGGAGCGTTATTGTCTGGTATTATCACCGGTTTAGTTTTGGGGCCATTAGGAATAGCCTGGGCGTTGGTGCTGGTTTTTGGTTGTGCTATTTATATGGCGTTAAAAGGGGTTAACGATATTCAGAAATGGCTGAAAAGTTGTCTCTGGCGGAAAGTCCCGGAAGGGTTGTATGGTGCCCCAGCTATTTATCCTACCGGGATAATGGAAATGGACGCATTTAATGATGCGATTAAGTCAGAGGATGACTGAATATGACAATGTATGGCCTGTATCAGCCTTATAAAGTAAATCGTTTGTTGACTAGAGAAGATAAAAATAACCGGCTCAGGCAGGGGGGGGGCAAAAAAGTTAAATATTTTAACTGCGCGAGGTCTGTAATTCGCATGAATTCGACTTATCTTGAAACTGTGGATAAGTTCTATAAAAATAAGGGGGTGGACAGTCTTTGGGCTCTGATGATTTTTGTGGGGTTTATTGGAATTCTACTATATGTGATTTTTAGAGGGGTTACAGATTTAATTGCTATACATGGACTGGGTAAATTTTCTCTTGCTTGTTTGATGGTTCTTCCGTTTATAGCTTTTGGTGGTTATTTTGTCTTTAAAGAATGGTTTAAATGGACACATTATCCCATTCGTTTTAACCGCTGGAATGGAATGGTTTATGTATTCCGTACAAACGGAACGGTGTTATGTGCTCCCTGGAAGGAGATATTCTTTACTCAGGAGAAAGAACCGGGTCCCCTGCGTGAATGGTGCATCCGTGGGCACATTCTGGACAAGGATGGGGAAACGGTACTGGAAACCTTCAGTCTGGGATTTTGTGAAAATAAAGCATCATTGCCGGAGTATTGGGAGTTCATCCGTTGTTATATGGAAGAAGACTGCGTTGAGGATCTGGCTGAACTGGTAGTCATTTGCCCACCAGTCGAGAACAGAAAAGAAGGTTTTGTCTTTGGTCTTCAGAATCTGTTTTATATGGAGTCCCGGCTGGAGTGGTTATTTTTGCCCGTAACGCTGCTTCTGAATATTGATGGCAGCGTTGCTCGTTATATTGCGATGCAGACCAGTAAAATCCCGCAATGGCCGCAGGAGGTACAGGATGCCTGTAAGCCTGATATTGATGACTCCGTGAATGTCAGCGCTGATAACAATCCGAAAGATATGTGGCGACTGATATTTGCGAATCAGAAGTATGAAGACTGGAAAACACTGTATGACAAAATGGAAAGTGCAACGAACAGAATTCATGCGGCGCTGGCGGAACGTTATAGCGTGTGAATAAATTTTATAAAAAAATGACAGGATAATGTAGAGCGGGAGTATGGATTTCATTCTACCCTCCTGAAGAGGGGATAAAAGCAATGCTGACTGCATATTATGAGGGAAGAAATGGATAATGATATAATTGAACTATGGGAAAAAATAGAACAGCATTCTGTCAATGATAAAGAAAAGTCAATTAATGACTTCCTTGAAAAATTTACACTTACGGAATTCTGGGTTGAGTGTGAAGAATATGGTGAGAAGTTAGGTTTTGCGCTTAATGAAGCAACTGAAGATGATCTGAAATCGTTGCTATTTGTATATCCAGTGGATGGAGAAGAACCGCCGGATATGTTAACTAATGCAATAAATAAAGGAGGTGGAAAATTTCATAAATTTGATGGCGCTTCATTGTTGGGGATTTTACATGGTATTGGATGCTCTTTGATGATTGTATCCTCGGCACGGAAATTTGTTTGTATTAAGAAAGATATTATAAATAAATTTTATATTACTTTGACCGGTAATGTGAATTCTGGAAATAGTACTGGTGGTATACCCAAGAAATGGTTTTGGGTTGGTGTCGCTGCAATTGTATTGCTGTGTATCCTGGGGGGGAGGTTTTATCAGAAAAATTACTCCCAGGTATCAATGACTAATTTATCTGAGATATCGTGGCGAACAGTAAAAATTGACATTGCAAAAGGTAATTTCTCGGTAGATCTACCATTTAATTATGAAACTGATAGCTGGAAGAAAGATTTGGCTTATGAACTTCAGTCAGGAAATGTCTTTAGAGTCTATAAGAGCAACGATGCTGTCTTTCGTAATCATATTATTAATATTGGTTTTATCCCCTCCGGAACATCACTTTCTGAATCAATGACTGATTTGGATGCTGAAACCAGTTTGATGCTGTCTGCAATGCAGAAAAGATTGGGAGAAATAAAAATAAGCAGCAGAGAACATGTTGATATTAACAATAAAGATATGCTTATGGTTAAGGGGAATATGAAAGTAAACGGCGATGATGCGAGACTTACTACTGTTGTTGCGTTAACAGGGATGGGGGTTATGTGGATACAAGTGATCTCTACAAGAGGAGATTCTGAAGAACATGACTTTTTTGCAAATAAAATAATTAACAGTGTTGAGATAATGAAATGAAAGGCATTATCCGTAAAAACGACAAACTTTCCAGCGGTGGTTATGTCGCAGTAGGTTCTGAAACTATGACATTTGGTGGTATCGGTGTGGCGCATAAGGACGACCCGGTGAGTTGCCCACTGAAGGGGCACAGTCCTTCTTTTATTGCAGAAGGCCATCCGACATTTAGGGATAATGGCAGACAGGTTGCCTTTCACGGCTATAAATGTACCTGCGGATGTACACTGATCGCTTCTTTAAGTAATGCTACTACGAGTAAATAATGCCCGTTGATCTTACCTGTATTCCACCACGTGCAAAACGACGATCTGCACCTGCTTTTAAGCGCTGGGTGATACTCCTGGTTGTACTTATTATGGCCGGAGCGGGGATCACCGCCTTTTTCTGGCCTACCAGTTCGCCCACTCATACGGCTACGTTCTGGTTTTGTTTTCTTGGAATCCCCTCAGTCATTGGTGGGGTTGCATTTGCGTTTCGCTGGCTGATTTATCTTGCTGGGGAATGGCTGGCAGATGGCTGGGATGCGGCCAGGGAGTGGGATCTTGCTCAGGACATTCGGTCCGGTCAGCGTAGTCTCGGTATGTTAGGTTACGTAGTTCACCTGCCGCATGTCATTTCCTCTGAATCCATTTCGCAACAGATGCAAGTACCTGAAGGTATTATATTGCCTACAAAGGTGGACGAGAATAGCGAGTTGCTTATCCACCACGCCAGTTTTAGCGATATGGGATTGCCTGTACTGGTGAGAGTAAAAGAACGGATAAACTCCTTGCTAAGGGAGACTGCGCTACAAAACGTATTTCAACGTATGCCCCAAAAGTCCCCCCTGGCTGTGTTATTTCAGTTCAGCCCGGATATATCTTTATTACCCGAAGAGCTCGCCGTGATAAAGCAATTGGTGCAAAACAGCATTGGTTTCCCTTTCAATATTACTTTTATCAGCGGGGAAGGATTACAGGCGATTGATGCGTGGCTTGATAGGCCAGATGCGATGCAGACCCTGCTTGTTATTACTCTGAACCTTACTGAAAAAATCATAGATGGTACCGGGGAAGCGGCGGCAGCACTATTGATGAGTTCACCTGAAAGACCTGAGGTAAACCGGAACGTTGTGGCTCAGGTCCATCGACCTGAACAGATGAAGACTACGCAAGATATGAGTAGCGCGCTTATGCAGTCATTACACTGGGGAGAGTCTGCTCCAGAAGAGATAAAACACGTCTGGTTAACGGGCACGGGTGTCAGCAATAAAGCAACAGCCTTGCTCTCAACCTCTGGTGTTCGATTTCCTGTTGCCGGACAACCATGTGATATTGATTTAAAAACAGGACTGACGAGGAATGTTTCACCCTGGCTTGCGATAGCTGTTGCCGCTGACCAGGCTGGACAGTCTGAATCATCACAGCTTGTTATGTACGTTCCGGACGAAAGTAAATATCCCTGGTTTATGATTGTTTGCCCTGTAGCGAAATAACTCACCAGCATTATCCATTGTCTGTGAACCGATGAGTTTACTTTCGGTTCCAGTTTTCCCACGACTGATAAAACTGCCATCAGCTTTTTGATCGGAGTGCACTGAAGTGACGCGTCTTTTGGCAATATTTAAAAATACAACGTTCCAGCTATGGCTGATTCTTTTGTTTCTTTTTGTAGTGGGAACGACAGTTTTCTGGTTACTTGAATTCTCTCCCGAAACGCTGGGAGTGACGGACGGCTCTGTACAGCAAGGATATTGGCTTTTTACCTGTGCGTTGCTGACTGGTGGTTTGGTGTTATTTATTATTCTATTTTTTATTGTCACTCGCCTGTTCGGTGAGAAAAACTATAAAGCTATTAAGGCTGCTTCAACCGGAAAAGAAGTAATGGCTCAGGTTGAAAAGAAAAAGGATAATACATACTGGAATGAGTATTTAACTCTCAGAACCTCCCTCCGCCGTAGATATACCTTCTTCTGGCACCATAAAATCCGTCTCTTGCTAATCTCTGGTGATGATGCCGCGATCGAACAGCTTGTTCCAGGCCTGCAACAGCAGCAGTGGCTTGAAGGCAACCGTACCGTGCTGATTTACGGCGGAAGTCTGACCTCTGAGCCTGACCGAGAGAAATACACCGCGCTACGTAAACTGCGCCGCGGACGCCCGCTGGACGGGATTGTTAGGGTGATGCCCCAGTCGCTTAATCTGACTCCACAAATCAGCGATAACGATTTACGCGGGCTTGAAAAAATCAGCGAACTGCTGCGCTATTCCGCGCCGGTTTGGTTATGGCAATTTTGCGACAGTAAATGGTCGCAGGCTAAACGCACTGAACAGCCGGTCGGGGCCAGTTTCCCGATCCGTGCCAGAGCCGACGACATTACCCGACAGCTTGAAATGATGCTGCCCGAACTGCGGGCGCAGGGCGTGAACCAGATACTGGAGAATAACAACCACGATTTCCTGCTGCGTCTTGGCCAGCATCTCAAAGACGGCGGTATCGCCCGCTGGGCTCAGCAACTGCTGCCATGGCTCTACGACGCTCAGCAGCGCGTTCCGCTGCGCGGCCTGATGTTCAGCCTGCCGGAGAATAAATCTGCTGATACGTCAGGGGGAAAAGCCGACGCTGAGAAATATGTTCCGGAGTCACAACGCCATGCCCTGACTCTGCCGGTGACATGGCAGGGGATCGTTGACGACTGCACCCGTATACGTGGCCGCCGGGTCGGTATGGCATGGGAACAGACGCTCGCCTGGACGCTGGCGGCCATCATTGGTCTCTGGGGGGCGGGGCTGTTGATCTCGTTTATGCTGAACTATGGACAAATTAACTCTGTAGCAGGAAAAGCCCGCAACCTGGTTGAACATCCTTCGGTATCCGACTATCAGCTGACGGCGCTGCATGCACTGCGAAACGACGCCGGGCGCATGTTGCACAATATTCAGGAAGGCACGCCCTGGTATCAGCGCTTCGGTCTTGACCATAATCAGCAACTGCTAAACGCGATGCTGCCCTGGTACGGCGTGGCGAACAACCGGCTCATAAGCGACCCGGCAAATGCTGCCCTGGCGCAAAAGCTCACAGCGCTGGTCAGTTCAGCGCCAAACAGCGACCAGCGGGCGCAGCTGGCGAAACCGGGCTATGACCAGCTGAAAGCCTGGCTGATGATGGCTCATCCGGATAAAGCCGACGGTGCATTTTACGCGCAAGCGATGAAAACCGTGCAGCCGACGCGTATGGGCATCTCAACCGGGCTATGGCAGAGTCTGTCGCCGGATTTATGGGCCTTCTACATCTCTGAACTGCCAAAGCAGCCACAGTGGAAAATCACCCCTGAGGCGCAGCTGGTCAGCCAGAGCCGTCAGGTGCTATTGCAGCAGATTGGCCGCCGCAACGCAGAAAGCACGCTGTACGAAAACATGCTCAAATCTGTACGCCGTAACTTTGCCGATGTGTCTCTGGAGGACATGACCGGCGGTACCGATGCCCGTCGCCTGTTTACCACCGATGAAGTCGTACCGGGCATGTTCACCCGCCAGGCATGGGAGGGGGGGATTCAGCAGGCCATTGAGAAAGCGGCAAGCTCGCGCAAGGATGAAATTGACTGGGTATTGAGCGATTCCCGCAAAGCCGTATCGGCGGATCTCTCTCCGGAAGCGCTCAAAGCGCGCCTGACAGAGCGTTACTTTACTGACTTTGCCGGCAGCTGGCTGAACTTCCTCAACAGCCTGCGATTAAATCCAACAAACAATATTGCCGATGTCACCGACCAACTGACGCTGATGAGCGATGTCCGCCAGTCGCCGCTGATTGCCCTGATGAATACCGTCGCCTGGCAGGGGCAGACCGGCCAGAAAAGCGAAGGCCTTTCGGACTCCATCATCAAATCGGCTAAAGACCTCGTAGGCGGGAAAGACAAACCGGCGATTGACCAGTCAGCGTCAGGCTCACAGGGACCTCTGGATGAAACCTTCGGCCCGCTGCTTCAGCTTCTGGGTAAAAACAACGGCAGTAACGTCATGTCGGCTGACAACTCTCTGAGCCTGCAGACCTATCTGACCCGTATTACCCGCGTGCGCCTGCGCCTGCAGCAGGTGGCCAGCGCCTCAGACCCGCAGGAGATGATGCAGACCCTGGCGCAAACCGTATTCCAGGGCAAAAGCGTGGATCTGACCGACACCCAGCAGTACGGCAGCCTCATTTCGGCAAGCCTTGGCGAAGAGTGGAGCGGTTTTGGCAGCACGATGTTTGTGCAGCCTTTGACCCAGGCCTGGGAGACCGTGCTTCAGCCGTCGGCAGCAAGTCTGAATGACAAATGGAGTCGCTCAGTTGTGGCTAACTGGCATACGGCATTTGACGGGCGCTTCCCGTTCGCCGCGAGCAAGAGTGATGCCTCTTTGCCCATGCTGGCCGAATTTATACGTAAGGACAGCGGGCGTATTGAACGCTTCCTGACGACTGAACTCAGCGGTGTGCTGCATAAAGAGGGCAGTCAGTGGGTACCGGATAAGGTTAACAGCCAGGGGTTGAGCTTTAACCCAACGTTCCTGCGGGCGATTAATCAACTGAGCGAGCTGTCAGACATTCTGTTTACCGATGGCAGTCAGGGCATTAGCTTCGAGCTGCAGGCGCGCCCGGCACCGCAGGTAGTGGAAACTCAGTTGACCATTGATGGTCAAAAGCTGCACTACTTTAACCAGATGGCCGACTGGCAGTCCTTCCGCTGGCCGGGAGACACATACAAACCAGGAACAATGCTGACCTGGACCTCGGTCAACGCCGGAGCGCGTCTGTTTGGGGATTACAGCGGGACCTGGGGCTTTATTCGCTGGCTGGATCAGGGCAAGCGGCAGCAGCTTGACCGCAGCCAGTGGATGGTAAGTTTCACCGCCCCGGATGGTCGTACTCTGCAATGGGTACTGCGTTCACAGCTGGGCAGCGGGCCGCTGGCATTACTGGCACTGCACGGCTTCACGCTGCCGGATCAGATCTTCAGCGTCGACAGCGCGGCTACGGCTCAGGCGCTGATGGCCAACACGGAAAATAGTGACATGGATGGAATCGAATAATGAGCACTCTTCAGAATCTGGTTGCCGCCTGTCAGGCGGACGAAATTGAACTACGACAGCAGGCGCAGGTACGAACAGAAAGCTGGCGGCCCTGGCTTGTCCCTGTCAGCGACACCAATCCTACAGGGGAAGATCCGGGTTATGACGATGATTTCCAGCGTATCAGAGAGGAGGTGAATAAACTCTCCGGCATCGATACCGGGCTAATTTGTACGCTTGCCGAAAAATTGCTGACCACCACCGCCAAAGATATCCGGATTGCCACCTATTACTGCTGGGCGCGTCTGCACCAGGACGGGGAAACCGGCTTTGCCGAAGGGCTTGAACTGCTGGCAGGATTGCTGCAGCGCTACGGAGTGCAGCTTCATCCGCAGCGGGAGCGAAGCCGTAAACCGGCGCTGGAGTGGCTCGCAGGCTCTCGTCTGCTCGACAGCCTCTCCCTCTGGCCGGAAGTAGTGCGCAGCGATGCTCAGCGCACTGCCGGTGCGCTGTTGCTCATCCGCGACAGTCTGGAGACAGAGCCGGAAACGTCACGGCCAGAACTGAATGCGCTGTTCTGCGCGCTGGAATCCCGCCTGATGAAAGCCGGTGGCGTGGATGCTGTGGTTCCTCAGAACGCCAGTGACTCGTCTCAGCCACAGATCTTATCGCACGTGACAGAACATGATGCGCCCGTCCTGAGCCGCATTTCGTCCGGTCAGGATTTATTAGCCCAGGCACGTACCCTGACGGGATATCTGCGTGAGCAGCCCGATGGATGGCTTGCCGCACACCGGCTGATGAAAAGTCTGCGTCATGACACGCTGAGCGCTATCCCGGCTCCTGATGCAGAAGGGAAAACGCGCATCGAACCGCCGCGGGCTGACCAGCGGGCCATGCTCAAACGCCTGTATTTGCAGCAGAGTTGGCTGGAGATACTGGAGCACGCGGACAGCACCTTCTCGCGTGGCGCCAACCACCTCTGGCTGGATTTGCAGTGGTATATCCATCAGGCCCTGGTGAAATTGGGTCAGAATGTGTTGGCCGACATCATCGCCTCCGACCTGAAAGGGCTACTGCGTCGCCTCACCGGGCTTGAAACGCTGGCCTTTAATGACGGTACGCCGTTTGCTGATGAGGTCACGCTGAACTGGATAAATCAGAGCGTGCTGGACGATATGTCCGGCTGGCGTGATGAGCGAGTCAGTACTGCCGGTGAGACGGACAACGATATTCTGGCCCTCGAGCAGGAAGCGCTTGAGAAGGCGGACACGGATGGCCTGGATGCCACACTTCACTGGCTGCAGACTCTCCCGGGCAACGACTCCACGAAAGACAAATGGCTGCTGCGCCTGCTAATGGCCCGCGTGGCGGAACAAAAGGGTAAGAACGAACTGGCTCTGCATCTGCTGGGGGAACTCGATGGCGCTGCACAGTCCATCACCCTCACGCAGTGGACCCCAGCGCTGCTATTTGAAGTCAAATCGCGCCGTCTCAGACTGCTGCGCATGAAAGCCACCCGCAGCGAAACCGATAAATCTCGGCTTCAGCCCGAGATGGATCAGCTTCTGGCCGGTCTGATTGCGCTTGACCCGGCAGGCAGTGCGGTGCTTTGCGGGTAAAACGCCTGGCCTACCTTTAAAATTCATTTATTCAGGTTTTTATGGACGATTTAACTCTGCGTTACTACGACGCTGAAATGCGCTACCTGCTTGAAGCCGGCGAAGAGTTTGCCCGCGCGCACCCCGAGCAGGCAGCAATGCTCAACCTCGATAAAGCGGGCGCGCGCGACCCGTACGTGGAACGCCTGTTCGAGGGCTTTGCCTTCCTGATGGGGCGATTGCGTGAAAAGCTTGATGACGACCTGCCTGAACTGACAGAAGGGCTGGTCAGCCTGCTCTGGCCGCATTACCTGCGCACCATTCCGTCGATGTCGGTGGTGGAGTTCACCCCTGACTGGCGCGAGATGAAAGAGCAGATGCGTATCGTCAAAGGCTTTGAGGTGAACTCAAGGCCGATCGGTGAGAAGGGCACGCGCTGCCGGTATACCACAACCAAAGAGATTACTCTCCAGCCGTTGTCGCTTGAGCACGTCCGCCTGTCGACTGACCCTGACGGACGTTCGGTTATTAGTCTGCGGTTTAACTGCAGCCATCTCGCCGACTGGAGCCGTATCGATCTCAGCCAGCTCCCGTTCTACTTCAACGCAGACGCGCCGCTCGCCTGCGCCATGCATGAAGCCTTTACTATGAACACGGCGCGCCTGTGGCTGCGGATGCCGGGTGATATAGACAGAAGACCGTTTGACGGCTATTTCGCCGTGCTGGGATTTGACGATGATGACGACCTTTGGCCGAAGGGGAGCAGTAGTTTTAGCGGCTATCAGCTGCTGCTGGAGTACTTCACCTTCCGTGAGAAATTCATGTTTACCGGCCTGCGTGGGCTGGAGACCGTAGTCTTTCCGGCTGAACTCCCCTGGTTTGAAATCGACGTGGTGCTGGCAGAACGCTGGGAGCATGATTTCAGCTTTACCGAAAAGCATCTGCGCCTGAACTGTGTGCCGGTGATCAACCTGTTCCCGCTGGAATCTGACCCGCTGACGCTCAACTCCCTGCAGACCGAATACATGCTGCGACCGATGCGGGTGCAGGACGGCCATACTGAGATTTACTCTGTGGACTCGGTAATGTCATCCAGCCAGCATACCTACGTGCCGTTCTCGAGCTTCCGTCACAAAGGCGGCATGATGCGTCATGAAGCCCCGGAATATTATTATCACACTCGTGTGCGGCGCGGCCCGTCAGGTCTGTACAACACCTGGCTCATTCTGGGCGGTGAAGCCTTTGATAACCACACAGTACCAGTAGATGAAAGTCTGTCCCTGACGCTCACGGGCACAAACGGCCAGCTCCCGCGGCGAGCGCTGCAGAGCACCGTGCTCGATACAGTGATGAAAACGACTTCAGCCAGTATTGCCGTGCGCAACCTGTGTGCGCCAACGCTGCCCTGTTATCCCCCGGCACAGGACCGTTTTCACTGGCGTGTGCTGAGCCACCTCGGCAGCGGGTTCCTGTCAATGATGGATAACGCCGACGTGCTGCGCGGCACGCTGGCGCTGTACGAGTGGACTGACAGCGAGATGAACCGCCGTCGTCTGGAGGCGATTATCGACGTGAAGCACAGTGAAACGGAACGCTTTGAGCAGGGGTACCTGGTACGCGGGGTGCAGATTGAGGTGACGCTGGACAGCCACGGTTTTGCCGGGCGCGGCGACATCTGTCTCTTCGGCGAGATGCTGAGCCGCTTCTTCGCGCTCTACACCGATATCTATCTGTTTAACCGCCTGATTATTATCCTGCAACCGACCGGAGAACGCCTGGAATGGGAAGAGAAGCACAACCGCCGTATTCCCGGCTGACCCCGCGGCTGGAGGCCGATCTTCATCGCATTAACTTTTACCGTTTATGTCAGCTGCTGGAGAAACGCAATCCTGGAAGGCCGCTGATGGGCTCAACCAGTCACCCCTCCGATGACCCGGTACGCTTTGCGCCGCATCCGGGGATGGGGTTTCCGGTTAGCGAACTGAGGGCTGTCGAGTATGACGAAGACGATGACGGCAAGCCGCCGGTTATCCGCACCACCTTTATGGGGATGTACGGCGTCGACTCACCACTGCCGACAGCCTATCTCGATGACATCACCCAGCGCCGGGAAGGGCATGAGGCGCTGCAGGGCTTTCTGGATATTTTCAGCCATCGCATCCTGACGCAGTTTTACCGCATCTGGCGCAAATACTCCTATCCCGCAACGTTTGAGCCGGGAGGAACAGACACCATTTCGCAGTCGCTGCTGGGTCTGGTGGGGCTGGGCATACCGGGCACTGCGAACCACATTGCCACACCGGTGTCCCGCTTTATGGCGCTGCTGGGTGTGCTGCAGCAGCCGGGCAAAACCCAGGAGGGAATGCAGGCCCTGGTGACACTGCTGGCCCCGGATACTCTCGTGAAGGTCAGTCCATACTGCCTTCGACCGGTGGAGGTCAGTCAGCAACTGGGCTTCTACGGTGATGACGATTTTCAACTGGACGGCAATACCCCGCTGGGTGACGAAGCAATGGATGCCAGCAGCCAGCTGCTGATTGCCCTGTCCACCGAAAACGAACAGGAATCGCAGGGCTGGAAACCGGACGGTCTGCTGTATCAGGACTTTCTGGTGATGCTGCGTGTCTACCTCGGCTGGCGTTTTAAGGCAAAGATCACCCTCACCACTCTTACCCGCCTGCTGGCCGCTCCTCCGCTCGGCGAAGGACCTTTCTGGCTGGGTATGAACGGGGTGCTGGGTGCAGAGGGGCAGAGCCTTCCGGATGATATACCTGAAACCTTTACGACAGAGCTGGGTTATTACAGCGGGCTGGAGCCTGCGAAACCGCAACAAGGAAACCGACGTGTTACGTACAAGTTTAAATAAAGCCACGCGCTGGCTAATGCCTCTGATGGCGCTCACTTTGACAGGCTGCGGGGTGACCCAAAGCGTCACCGACGGCACCAAATCGGCGTTTACTTCCGTGTTCTATAAAAAAATTAAAATCCTGCATCTGGATTTCACCGCGCGTGAGGCGCTGAACACCGACTCCCGCGAAAATAACTCACTGTCTGAGCCTGTTGTGGTGCGGGTTTATCAGCTTAAAGACTGCAAAAACTTTGATAAGACGGTTTACCAGCAACTGCTACAGGATGATGCCAGCATTCTGAAAGACGACATGCTGGCCAGTCGTGACGTCGTGGTGAAGCCGGGCGGGGATGCAAGCCTTGATATGCCGATGGAAGAAGAAGCGCAGTTTGTTTCGGTAGTGGGACTGTTCCGCCATCCGGACATGACTAACGACACCTGGAAGCAGGTTATCAAGCGCAGCGATCTGGATCCGGATAAACCGCGCATTCTGGAAGCCGGCGATAACCATCTGACGCTGCAACCGCTTAAGGACGACTGATGCCCCAGGAACATAACACACCTTCGCTCTATGAAATGCTAACCGGAAATTTTACCGGCGGCCTCGAGCTTAACCAGGTCAGTGAGCAGAACCAGGTGATTTTATCGGTACTTGATAACATGCAGCGCGTTCTCAACTGTCGCGCCGGCACGCTGGCGCATCTGCCCGACTACGGGCTGCCTGATATGACGAAAATTCTGCAGGGTATGCCTGGAACGGCCCATGAGCTTATGGGCACATTGTCTGCCGTCCTGCTCAAATATGAACCCCGACTGAAAAAAATAGATGTGGTTCTGCTGGAGCAGGACGTACCCGGCGAACTGCGCTATGCCATTGACGCTGAACTTAAAGGGGTTGGGCTGGTGCGCTACGGCACCGAGTTTATGCCCGAAGGACGGGTTCTGTTGAGGCACCTCAGGCAGCAGCAGTATCTCGACACGTCAACGCGTATATGAGGTCAGTTAGCACAATGTCAATAAAATCACAGTTCCTGAAAAAATTGCAGGCCAGACAACCTGCGCCGGCTTTGCCTTGCAGCAAGAGTCAGATAGACATAGCTGAGTTTCGCCAGCGAATGGAGCGACTTCAGACGCAGATGGATGAGTGGCTGACAGGTACCGGACTGAACGTGGAGCCGCTGGCGGCATTCGTTTCGGACCTGCTGGTGGAGGGAGGGGCTTTCGAGATTTCCGGTATCGTTCTGCGTTATGACAACCGGGCAGTAAAATTTATGCCGGTATTTTTGTATGGTCAGGGCGTGGCTGGCTGTGTCGAGATAACATTCTGTTCCGGGAAAAATGTTATTTCTCAAGGCCGCCTGTTCATGCGGGTTAGGGGAGTGAGTAACTGGACTTATAGTCCCCCTGATACATCGCCTGAGTCTGGACAACGATTTGATGAAGCGATTTTTTTCGGTCTGATTTTAGCGCTGTTGCCATAGCGTTAATATTCATCCCCTTTATTAGTTACTCAGCACTGGACCGCGAAACAATCATGGAAGCAATAATGAAAAAACTCAGCCTCTTTCTAATGTTGAGTGTGTTTTTTACCTTACAGGTTGAGGCTGCACGAGGAAGACAGCCCTGTTCAGGTTCAAAAGGAGGAATTGCACATTGCACCTCGGATGGTCGTTTTGTCTGTAACGACGGCAGTTTTAGCCAGTCGAAGCGATTCTGCTCCGGGTACGGTAACGCCATAACTCACCAGCAGGAAAAGCCTTCCCTTCCCGCCAGTAAAACACGGACGAAAAAGACGGTAACTCAGAAAAAGAAGGAGCAACAGGCCCTGGCAGAAAGCGACGAGCCGGTCAGTACGCAACCCCGTCAGCCCACATGCGCTCCTCTCTATATGGCAAACAAGCCCGGCTTCACCCATTTACCGATTTGTTCAGGGAATCAGTATTAATCCATGTGAAAGAGATTCTTTGCCACGGTGTGGATTGAATAAACTGGATTGCAAGAAGAAAGGAAATAAATAAAAATGGCACGAAGAAAAAAAGATAACAATGCCGCGGGAATTATTCTGGTTATTATTGGTGTAATTGCGTGGGGTATTTATGTCGCAGTAAGAGCATTAATTAATTTGAATGAGCGATTTATTGAATCTGTGTCGAATCCAGCAGGGATAATCGCTCTGTTCTTTGGCTTGCTGATAGCCGTTGCATTGATAATACGGATTTTCATTTACCGAGGCTTCCGTAATAGAACAGCGGAGCTTGAACGGGCCGTGTTTGACCTGGCACAGAAAGAGAAAGCCTTTGAAGAAACGGTCAGTACTGAAGTGGCTCGCGGCCTGTATCAGGAAAAGAAACAGCTTTCGGGTCAGTGGGAGGAATTTCACAATGCCAGAAAAAAAGCCTCTCGGGCACTGCAGCGTATTGTGGACACAGCATATAAATTCAAAGTCAAAACACTGCTCTCCGGCACCACGGTAAATAACTGGCAAAGCAAGTACGACCAGCTCAGGAAGGAGAGAGAGGCTTACTCAGCTATCAGTGAAAAAATCAATTTTCTCGAGCTTGAGGATAACGCCGACTGGGAAAGCGTAAAACAGCAATTTCTGGATAAGGTCGCCCTGCTGGAAAAAGCGCAGGAAGAAAAAGAATTTCAGGCCGAGCTCAACCGTCAGATGCGAGAAGAAAAGCAGCGTCAGGACGAACTGGACAGGAAGCAGCACGAAGCGGAAGAGGAAGAGCAACGCCTTGCTGAACAACAGCGTTTACTGGAGGAAGCTCTACTTGCCGCTGAAGGTGCTCATAGGGAAGAACTGGAAAGACAGCGCCTGGAGTTGGAGCAGAAAATTCAGGACGTCCACCAGCAGTATGAACGCGCCAAATCCATGGCCCAGCTTACAAAACAGGGACATGTGTATGTGATTTCGAATATCGGCTCTTTCGGTGAAAACGTCTTCAAAATCGGTATGACCCGACGACTGGAGCCCATGGAGCGCGTAAAAGAACTGAGTGGTGCCGCCGTGCCTTTTGATTTTGACGTTCACGCCATGATTTCCTGCGATGACGCCCCCGCGCTTGAAAAGACGCTGCATGACCATCTGGAAAGCTACCGGATTAACAGAATTAACCTGCGTAAGGAGTTTTTCCGTGTCGAGCTCAGCAAAATTATCGATGAGGTAGAACGTCACCATGGTCAGGTTGAATATATTGCAGACCCTGTTGCCCTACAGTATCTGCAAAGTCTTGAATATGCAGAAAGCGAAGCAGCATAAACGATAATTCGCCATAGTTCCTCAAGTAAAAGGAATACCTGGTCATGAATGACATCACCCCGCGTAAAATAAAAACCGGCGGCGACCCGCGCACGCTTCCGGAATATACCTCCCTTCGTAATGAATTGAATAAACTAAGCCATCCAGCGCGCCCGGATGTGAACTGGGTATACGTTGAAAAACGCTGCCTTTCATTATTCGAGCAAAACGGCGTTGAGTTGCAGACCGCAGCCTGGTACACCCTTGCCCGTACGCACCTGTCTGGATTAGCTGGTCTGAATGAAGGGCTCGCTATCCTGGAGGCGCTGATTAGTCGTCAGTGGGATGTTCTCTGGCCGCAGTCGCTGCAGGTTCGTATGGAAATCCTTAGCAGCCTGAGCCAGCGACTGCAGCAGCACATGCGTATGCTTCCATTAAATAACGGTAATCTTCGCGAACTTTATAGCGCTGAAGCGTTGCTTACACGCCTGGGCGAGGTGCTTCAGCGCCTTGAGCTCAAACACCTTAGCCAGTTTGATACGTTACGAATGGTGATACATTCAAGCGCAGCAAGGCTGGAAACCAGTACAGGCATGACAGACTTGAATGGGAGCGGGCCCGGCAGTGAATCGCCTCCGGAGAGGACAGAGCCGATCGAAGCGGTGAAATGGGTCTATGTTGCGCAGCAGGAAACCGAGCCGAAGAGTGAGGACCGTATGGCGGCTCACGGGTCTGTCAGACCATGGAAACCTTTTGTCGCTGGGGCGTGTTCTGCGCTGCTGGCCTGCGTCGCCGTAGCGTGGGGTGGGGGTTTTCTCTCCAGACCCGATCCCTTAACGACCCAGGCCATTGCCTCGCTGGCGCCGTTACCTGAAGTGCTCACACCTGTTCAGCAAGACGCGTTAGCACAGCGAGGGACTTTACCGTCCACGTTTATCGCAGAAACGCAACAGCAGCTTGCCCGACTGGATAAGCTGCCCCCTGACTGGAATATTTCCTACAGCCTTCAGTTGTTAGCGCAACTCCAGACGGTGCGGCCGGAGGAAGCGAAGCCGCTCGCCGTGCAGTGGCAGCAAAAATTTAACGCGACGGCGTTGCCTGTAGACGCAATGAACAGCTGGTATCAGGGGATGATGACGCTTCAGCAACTGAATAATCGACTGAGTAGTCTGGATGAGCAAAAAGGAAAATATATAACAGTGAGTGAGCTTAAATCAGTGGTTTTTTCGGCTATACAGTCATTTAACCATGCGATACCCGCTGAAGAGCAGCTCAGGCACCTGTCGCAGTATCCTGCAGGAAGTGCGCTCCCAGAAGCAGAAAAGACCCAACTTGAGCTTCACCTAAAGCAACTGGCAACGCGTTATGCTCAAATAAAGCAGGATGCTTCTGCTCAATGAGTTTTTGCAGCGAACAGACTAATTTGGGTTAAAAACAGAGGAAGAGAAAAGTGTCCCCTGCAGGAATCGAACCTGCAACTAGCCCTTAGGAGGGGCTCGTTATATCCATTTAACTAAGGGGACGAGGCGGCACGAGTATAGCGTTATTTACACTTTGCGTTAAGCGCGTTGCCGCCTGACTGCTCAAAGAGTCACCATTCAGGTTGATTTTTTTGCTGCTTTATCCTTTTCTGCCTGAGCCTTAAGCTCGGCTTTGCGTTTATTCGACATGTCGTTACGGATTTGGGCATGGCTTAACAGCGCGAAGATAAACGTTCCGCCGCAGATATTCCCCGCCAGCGTCGGAATGGCGAACGGCCAGAAAAAATCGCTCCAGTGAAGCGTGCCATTAAAGACCAGGTAAAGTATCTCAACGGTACCGACCACGATATGCGTGGTATCCGCCAGCGCAATTAGCCATGTCATGAGTATGATCACCACGATTTTAGCGCTACCGGCAGAAGGGAACATCCACACCATTGTGGCGATAATCCACCCAGAGATAATGGCATTAGAAAACATTTCGACCGGCGTGTTTTTCATCACATCCATGCCAATTTTCACAAACGCGTCCCGGGTGGGTTCATCAAATATCGGCATATATTCAAATGCCCAGGCCGCGATGCCCGTGCCGATGATATTTCCCAGCAGAACCACGCTCCAGAGCCTCATCAATAAACCAAAATTGCCGAGGGTAGGGTTTTGCATCACCGGCAGTACGGCGGTCACCGTGTTCTCCGTAAATAGCTGCTGGCGGGCCATGATGACGATAATAAAGCCGAAGGTGTAGCCGAGGTTCTCCAGTAAAAATCCGCCGGGCACGCCCTCCAGCTGCACATGAAATATCCCTTTAGCAAGCAGCGAGGCGCCCATTGACAGTCCAGCCGCGATAGCTGACCAGAAGAGGGCCATGGCATCGCGCTCCATCTCCTTTTCCCCGTCCTGGCGTATATGTTCGTGAATTGCCATCGCGCGGGAGGGGAGGCGATCCTCATCAATCACTATCTCCTCCCCGCGCGCTTTCTCCTCGCTTTCAATTTCATGTTCCTCATTACTTTCGCCAATTTTGTCTTCACCCACTTCTTTCATATCTGCTCCCGGAGGTTGATCTTTCTTTTAAGCGTAGCGGCTTTTATCGGGATGCCTGTGGGGATGCTCTTAAATTGGCGGGAATGACAACAAAGGTGATAAATCTTGTTCAAAGACATTATAAAATTGCCAGCGAAACGAATTCCAAAAGTCAGGCTATGCTGAGATCAGAGTCACGGTGATTACTGCCCGTAACTGTACTCATAGACATCGGTAAACGTGCTGTTACAATCACTTGCACGTTTTCAGACGGAGCGCCAGATGCTCCGTTACGGATGGCAATCAACGATAGCCATACTGAACAGGGAGATATTTATGAAACTTCGGCTGTCGGCGCTTGCGCTGGGCGCGACGATGCTTGTGGGCTGCGCCAGCTCCGGGGAGCAAACGGGACGCTCCGATCCTCTCGAAGGATTTAACCGCTCTATGTATAGCTTCAACTACAACGTGCTGGACCCGTATGTGGTTCGCCCGGTGGCAGTAGCATGGCGCGATTACGTTCCACAGCCCGCGCGTAACGGGTTAAGCAATTTTACCAGCAACCTCGAAGAGCCTGCGGTGATGGTGAACTATTTCCTGCAGGGCGATCCTTATCAGGGGATGGTGCACTTTACCCGCTTCTTCCTGAACTCCATTCTGGGGATGGGTGGTTTTATTGATGTTGCAGGTATGGCAAACCCGAAACTGCAGCGTGAACAGCCGCACCGTTTCGGCAGTACGCTGGGGCATTATGGTGTCGGTTACGGTCCTTACGTCCATCTGCCGTTCTATGGCAGCTTCACCGTGCGTGATGATGGCGGCGATATGGTCGATACGCTGTATCCGGTTCTGTCGTGGCTGACCTGGCCGCTGTCGGTGGGTAAATGGACGGTGGAAGGGATTGAAACCCGTGCGCAACTGCTCGATTCAGACGGTCTGCTGCGCCAGTCGTCCGATCCGTACATTATGGTGCGTGAAGCGTACTTCCAGAATCATGACTTTATCGCCAACGGCGGCAAGCTGAAGCCGGAAGATAATCCAAACGCGAAGGCAATTGAAAACGAACTCAAAGATATTGATTCGGAATAAATAAAAAAGGTGAGCAACGCTCACCTTTTTTGATCCCTGCGCGATTAGAACGCGTAGTTGAAGTTAGTACCGAACAGCCAGGCTTTACCTTCAGAGGTAAATTCGTACGGGCCTTCCTTGAAGGTCACTTTCTGGCCATGCATATAAGATACGCCCGCATCGACAGAAGCATTCTCGTTGAACGCGTAGGTTGCACCAGCACTCACCCAGAAGCGGTCCTGATCCGGAATGGAAATGGAGCGCTTATCAGCCGGTACCGGGCTGTCATCGAATGCGATACCGGTACGGAATGTCCAGTTATCATCCATATAATAGGTGGTACCCAACGCAATGCGATAGGCGTCGTGGAAGCTCTCGTCCTTATAGAACAGCGTTTGACCGTTGGTGCCGGTCGCTTTCAGCTCCTGGAACTGGCTCCAGCTGGTATAGGCCAGGCTATAGTGAATAGCCCACTGTGGCGCTACGCGGTTGTAACCTGAGACTTCCCACATTTCTGGCAGATGCAGTGACAGTGAGCCAGGGACAGTTTGACCGGAAGTCCCCCACGGGATAGTGGTACCCGCACCAGGGACCAGGCTGTTGACCGGCGTCAGGATGCCGCTCTTGTAATCGCCGTCGAAGTCAATTTTTACTTCGGAACGATAGGTCAGGCCCCAGCGGTTGTTTTTGTCCAGCTCGTACAGAATACCGGCGTTCCAGCCATAGCCCCACTCATCACCCTTCAGGCTGGCAATTTTGTTGCTGTTTTTCGGCAGGCGAGCCGTTTGTTCACCGGCGTAACGCTCAATTTTTGCATCGGCGTAGACGGCATCAAAGCCCAGACCGAAGCTCCAGCTGTCGTTCAGACGATAAGCACCGCTCAGGTTCAGGTTTAGCGTTGTCAGGTCTGTTTTACCGCCGTATTCGCCTGCCGGGTAGTTGTTATTGAACTCGGTAGCAAGGCCATAGTTAGACGTGACGGATGCGCCCCAGCCAAATTGTTCATTGATTGGTGCAACGAAGTGCAGGTTAGGTACCCACGCCGTTGGCGCAATGTTATCTGCTTTCAGGCTCGCACCAGATGGTGACGTGCCGGAAATGTTGACATCAGGATCGATATACACCGCACCAGCAGAGAAGGTCGGGCGATCGAACATCATGATTAATGCAGGGTTACGGCTTGCGTTACCCGCATCATCAGCGATTGCACCTTCCCCTGAATACGCGCGGCCAAGGCCAGAGGAAGAAAATTCGTTTAGCTGAAAGCCCGCTGACCAGGCGGAAGTAGAGACGATTGCCACTGCGACTGCCAGCGCAGTCTTGTTGAACAGGGTTTTCTGGCTCATGACCATAACCTCATTGAGTTATTTTTATTCAATAATTGTTACATACCGTAACAGGAGCGCGAAGTGTAGGGTCTGAGGTATGACAGACAAATCAGACCAGTGGCCAGAGTATAGGTCCGACCAGCCTGAATGTTGCAAGTTTGTTTATTAATATTTTCAAACATGTTTCTTGAAACGAGATCTGGTTGGCAAAATTGTGACCATCGCGGCTCACCCAAAAGGGTGGTTTTTGTTTTAGATCATTTTTTAGTGTGATATCGGTCACTTATCCGATTTTGCGCCATTAACGGCTGGAGAGAGCCAGCGCTGGGGCGTAAAATATCAGCATCGTGTTTATCTCGCGCGCAGCGCGAATACAGAGGAAATTGAGCTATGAGTAAATGCAGTGCTGATGAAACCCCGGTTTGCTGCTGTATGGATGTTGGCACCATCATGGACAACACCGATTGCACCGCGTCTTACAGCCGTGTGTTCACCAACCGCGCCGAAGCCGAAGAAACGCTGGCCGCGCTGAGCAAGCGCGCGCGTGATGTGGAGTCCGATCCGTGTGAAATCAAATCTACCTTCACGGAAGTGGACGGCGGCGTGAAGCTGGATATCGACTTTGTTTTTGCCTGCGAAGCTGAAACGCTGATTTTCCAGCTCGGTCTGCGTTAATCCTTTTTGCCCGGCGGCGCTTCGCTTGCACGGGCCTGGGATCGTGTAGGCCGGGTAAGGCACCGTCGCCACCCGGCAACAAACCGCACAATTGCCTCTGCCATGCAGGGGCATTTTCTTTTTCTTCTCTGTGTTTTACCTCGCATTTTTAAGCTTCCCCGATTGGCTGAATGTAAAAAAATGGTTAAGACTGTTATCAGGTCAGACCACTTTATAGTCATGTAAAATTTTTCACAGGGGAAGGTTATGAGTCAGGCATTACCGCTAATCACCCGACAAGGTGACCGCATTGCCATTGTCAGCGGTCTGCGTACGCCGTTTGCACGTCAGGCGACGGCGTTTCACGGTATACCGGCTGTCGATCTGGGGAAAATGGTAGTGGGGGAGATGCTGGCTCGCAGCGAAATTCCGCCTGAGGTCATCGAACAGCTGGTCTTCGGCCAGGTGGTACAGATGCCTGAAGCCCCTAACATTGCGCGGGAGATTGTTCTCGGTACCGGCATGAACGTTCATACCGATGCCTACAGCGTCAGCCGCGCGTGCGCGACCAGCTTCCAGGCGGTAGCAAACGTGGCGGAAAGCCTGATGGCGGGCACCATTCGCGCCGGGATTGCAGGTGGCGCCGATTCTTCCTCCGTACTGCCGATTGGAGTCAGTAAAAAGCTGGCCCGCATTCTGGTGGATGCTAATAAAGCCCGCACCACCGGTGCGAAGCTCAAACTCTTCTCGCGTTTACGCCTGCGCGATCTCTTGCCCGTGCCACCTGCCGTCGCGGAATATTCGACTGGCCTGCGAATGGGCGATACCGCCGAGCAGATGGCCAAAACCTACGGCATCACCCGCGAGCAGCAGGATGCGCTGGCGCATCGCTCGCATCAGCTGGCAGCGAAAGCCTGGTCGGAGGGCAAACTCACCGACGAGGTCATGACCGCCTACACGCCTCCCTATCGAGAGCCTCTTACTGAAGACAACAATATTCGTGGCACCTCGACGCTGGCGGATTACGCCAAACTGCGCCCGGCGTTTGACCGCAAGCACGGCACCGTGACGGCGGCCAACAGTACGCCGCTGACCGATGGTGCTGCTGCGGTGATCCTGATGACGGAGTCGCGTGCAAAAGAGCTGGGCATCACGCCGCTGGGCTATTTGCGCAGCTATGCCTTTACCGCCATTGATGTCTGGCAGGACATGCTGTTAGGTCCGGCGTGGTCCACGCCGCTGGCGCTGGATCGCGCGGGGCTAACCCTGGCGGATTTAACCCTGATTGATATGCACGAAGCCTTTGCCGCGCAAACCCTGGCAAACGTGCAGCTGCTGGCAAGCGAGCGTTTTGCACGCGACGTGCTGGGCCGCGCCCATGCCACCGGCGAAGTGGATCAGAGCAAATTCAACGTGCTGGGTGGGTCGATCGCCTACGGCCATCCGTTTGCGGCCACGGGTGCGCGAATGATCACCCAGACACTACACGAACTCCGTCGCCGCGGCGGTGGGTTTGGTCTCGTCACCGCCTGCGCGGCGGGCGGCCTTGGGGCAGCAATGGTTCTGGAGGCTGAATAATGGATATGCCATCTGCATTTAATCTGACGGTTCGCCTCGATAACGTCGCGGTTATCACTATTGATGTGCCTGATGAAAAGATGAATACCCTGAAGGCTGAATTCGGCACTCAGGTTCGCGCCATGCTCAAGCAGATCCGCGAAAATAAAGCGATTCGTGGTCTGGTCTTTATCTCGGCTAAGCCGGATAACTTTATTGCCGGGGCCGATATCAACATGATCGCCCGAGCGAAAAGCGCGCAGGAAGCTGAAGATCTGGCGCGTCAGGGACAGCAGGTGATGGCTGAAATCAACGCTCTGCCGATTCCGGTTATTGCCGCGATCCACGGTGCCTGCCTGGGCGGCGGGCTGGAGCTGGCGCTGGCCTGTCACAGCCGTATCTGCACTGACGATCCGAAAACCGTTTTAGGGTTGCCAGAAGTGCAGTTAGGCCTGCTGCCGGGATCGGGTGGAACACAGCGTCTGCCGCGTCTGGTTGGGGTTAGCACCGCCCTGGAGATGATTTTAACCGGTAAGCAGCTACGCCCCCGTCAGGCACTGAAAGTGGGGGTGGTTGACGACGTCGTTCCGCACACCATTTTACTGGACGCTGCCGTTGAGCTGGCGCTGAAGGGACGTCAGACAAAACGTCTTCTCCCTGTACGCGAGCGCGTGCTGGCAGGGCCACTGGGTCGCGCGCTTCTGTTCAACATGGTAGGCAAAAAGACAGAGCAAAAAACCAAAGGCAACTACCCGGCGGCAAAGCGCATTCTGGAAGTGATGGAAACCGGGTTGTCGCAGGGCAGCAGCAGCGGCTATGCCGCTGAAGCCAAAGCCTTTGGCGAACTGGCGATGACGCCGCAGTCGCAGGCGCTGCGCAGCATCTTCTTCGCCAGTACTGAGGTGAAAAAAGATCCGGGCAGCGAGGCTGAGCCTGCGCCGCTGCGCGCCGTTGGCGTGCTGGGCGGTGGGCTGATGGGCGGCGGAATCGCGTTTGTTACCGCCAGCAAAGGCAAATTGCCCGTGCGTATCAAAGACATCAGCGCAAAGGGCATCAACCACGCGCTGCAGTACAGCTGGCAGAACCTTGATCGGAAGGTCAAACGCCGCCATATCAAGGCAAGCGAGCGTGATAAAACCCTGGCGACGATCTCCGGCACGACGGATTACAGCGGTTTTGCGCACCGGGACCTGGTGATTGAAGCCGTATTTGAAGACCTGGCGCTTAAGCAGCAGATGGTGGCTGACGTGGAGCAGCACTGCGCGCGGCACACTATTTTCGCCTCAAACACCTCGTCTTTACCGATTGGCGATATCGCGGCGAAAGCTGCTCGTCCGGAGCAGGTCATTGGTCTGCACTTTTTCAGTCCGGTCGAAAAAATGCCGCTGGTGGAGGTGATCCCGCACGCCACGACCAGCCCGCAGACCATCGCCACCGTGGTGAAGCTGGCGAAAAAACAGGGTAAAACCCCAATCGTGGTCGCGGACAAGGCTGGCTTCTACGTCAACCGTATTCTGGCACCCTATATCAACGAAGCGATGCGGCTGCTGACGGAAGGGGAGAAAATCGAGCACGTTGACGAGGCGCTCGTAAAGTTTGGCTTCCCCGTCGGTCCAATCCAACTTTTGGATGAGGTGGGAATAGACACCGGCACTAAAATTATACCTGTGCTGGAAGCGGCTTATGGCGATCGTTTTACCCCGCCTGCAAACATTGTTTCTGCAATTTTGAAGGACGATCGCAAAGGCAGAAAAAATGAACGCGGTTTCTATCTTTACGGCGCGAAAGGGCGTAAAAGCAAGAAACAGGTCGACCCTTCGGTTTATGGGCTTATTTCGGCCACCGGTCAGGGAAGACTGTCTGCCGTTCAGTGCGCAGAACGTTGCGTGATGATGATGCTCAATGAAGCGGCGCGCTGCTTTGGTGAAGAGGTGATCAAGAGCGCACGCGATGGCGACATCGGCGCGGTATTTGGTATTGGTTTCCCGCCGTTCCTTGGCGGCCCGTTCCGTTACATGGATACGCTCGGTGCGGGTGAAGTGGTTGTCATTTTGCAACGTCTGGCCTCGCAATACGGTCCGCGGTTTACACCGTGTGACGAATTATTGCAGATGGCGGAGCGGGGCCAGACATTCTGGCCTGCAAGGGAAACTGATTTCGTAAACTGAAGTCAAAGAAGGGTAAATCCTGAGGTGAATGAACCTGTTCTGGCGATTTTGTAAACAGAGATTGACTATACTTACGCCATTGAGGTAAAAAACAGCGTTTCATTCACCGAATGGATCAGGCACAATGCCCGGCCATCGGGTTTTCTACCTCAGAGCATTAATCGCGGGTAGTTAACGCCGGTGATTCTGGTTAACAAAAGCGGTGCAATATGCAAGTTTTTATCATGCGTCACGGCGACGCGGCACTCGATGCCGCCAGTGACTCAGTACGTCCTTTAACCGTCTGTGGCTGTGACGAATCCCGTCAAATGGCGACGTGGCTTAAAGGTCAAAAAGTGGACATTGAACGCGTTCTGGTGAGTCCGTTCCTGCGTGCAGAACAGACGCTGGACGTGGTAGGGGAGTGTATGAACCTGCCATCCAGCGTGGACGTTCTCCCTGAGCTGACGCCATGCGGCGATGTCGGTCTTGTCAGCGCTTACCTTCAGGCGCTGTGCAATGAAGGTGTCGCTTCCGCACTGGTCATTTCCCACCTGCCGCTGGTCGGCTATCTGGTATCTGAGCTGTGCCCGGGCGAAACGCCGCCAATGTTCACCACTTCCGCCATTGCCAACGTCACTCTCGACGAAACCGGCAAAGGGGTCTTCAACTGGCAAATGAGCCCGTGCAACCTGAAGATGGCAAAAGCCATCTGACGTGACGTGTGACAGGGCGGGGTACTACGTGTTTCCCGCCCTTCTGTCAGGGCAACTCTGGCGGCTGCCACTCCTCAATTTCAATCAACACCAGCAATGCGGCATCGCCGCCGTACTCTTTCGGTGCCTGATGAAACGCCATCACGTGCGGGTGCTGAGCCAGCCACAGCGGCGTCTGTTGCTTCAGAATGTGTTTACCGTGGCCGTGCATCACGCAGGCGCAAAAAACGTGTTCGCGACGACAGGCGGCAATCAACGCCCCCAGCTCCTGTTTCGCCTGCATCTGCGTTAGGCCGTGCAGATCGAGAAACAGCTCCGGCGAATAATCTCCGCGTCGTAACTTTTTCAGCTCAAAATGGCTGACGTCTTCGCGCACGTACTTCACAGCCCCTTGCGTATTGAGCAGCGGCTGAAATTCATCTGAAAAATAGTGGCTGTTATCCGCCTGCTCCTGGAGCAGCCGTTTGACCGGAACTTCGCTGATTTTTTTACGCTGCGGACGGTGGACAATCGTGTCCTGCGCGATTTTACGCGTCCCGGTCATCAGCTGGCGGAAGAGAGCCTGATCCTCCTCGCTGAGCGATGTTTTCTTTTTCATTCGTCATTCTCATCTCGTATTTCCGATAGTGTACCCGACTAAACGCATTTTTTAACCTCAAGCGGTACGCGTCATTGCTGATTTATCGCCGTCTTCATGGCAAACTAGCCGCCGAAAATTATGCGAGCATGCCCTGGAGGAAAGAGTGGATAAAATATTTGTCGATGAAGCAGTAAACGAGCTGCATACCATACAGGACATGTTGCGCTGGTCGGTTAGCCGCTTCAGCGCCGCTAATATCTGGTACGGTCACGGTACCGATAACCCGTGGGACGAGGCCGTTCAGCTGGTGCTGCCGTCTCTTTACCTGCCGCTGGACATTCCGGAAGACATGCGCACCGCGCGCCTGACCTCCAGCGAAAAACATCGCATCGTTGAGCGCGTGATCCGTCGCGTAAACGAGCGCATTCCGGTCGCCTATCTGACCAACAAAGCCTGGTTCTGCGGCCACGAGTTTTACGTCGATGAACGCGTGCTGGTACCGCGCTCGCCG
Organism: Enterobacter cloacae complex sp. P2B; assembly: GCF_014895985.1. Taxonomy (NCBI): domain Bacteria; kingdom Pseudomonadati; phylum Pseudomonadota; class Gammaproteobacteria; order Enterobacterales; family Enterobacteriaceae; genus Enterobacter; species Enterobacter cloacae complex sp. P2B. The sequence continues at coordinate 64,861 of NZ_JADBQQ010000020.1, forward strand.
ATTGGTGAGCTGATCAACAATCACTTTGAAGGCCTGATTAACCATCAGCCGCAGCACATTCTCGATATGTGCACCGGCAGTGGCTGCATCGCTATTGCCTGCGCCTACGCTTTCCCTGAAGCGGAAGTGGACGCCGTCGATATCTCCACCGACGCGCTGGCCGTGACCGAACACAACATCGAAGAGCACGGCCTGATCCATCACGTCACGCCAATCCGCTCTGACCTGTTCCGCGACCTGCCGACGCTGCAGTACGATCTGATCGTCACTAACCCGCCGTACGTCGATGCAGAAGACATGTCCGATCTGCCGAACGAATATCGTCACGAGCCGGAGCTGGGCCTGGCGTCAGGCTCTGACGGCCTGAAGCTGACCCGCCGCATTCTGGCCTGCGCGCCGGATTACCTGACCGATGACGGCGTTCTGATTTGTGAAGTGGGCAACAGCATGGTACATCTGATAGAGCAGTACCCGGATGTGCCGTTCACCTGGCTTGAGTTCGACAACGGCGGTGACGGCGTCTTTATGCTGACCAAAGCGCAGCTGCTCGACGCGCGCGAGCATTTCAGCATCTATAAAGATTAATCCAGCGGGCTTCGGCCCGTTTCACAACGCTCAAACACAAACAACAACATCGGAGCCGTGATGGCAGGAAACAGTATTGGACAGTTATTCCGCGTGACCACCTTTGGCGAGTCGCACGGGCTGGCGCTGGGCTGTATCGTTGATGGCGTACCGCCAGGCATCGAACTGACCGAAGCAGATTTACAGCACGACCTTGACCGCCGTCGTCCGGGCACCTCTCGCTACACCACGCAGCGTCGCGAGCCGGACCAGGTCAAAATTCTCTCCGGCGTTTTTGAAGGCCGCACCACCGGCACCAGCATTGGTCTGCTGATTGAAAACACCGATCAGCGCTCTCAGGACTACGGTGCTATCAAGGACGTGTTCCGCCCGGGCCATGCCGACTACACCTACGAGCAAAAGTACGGCTTTCGCGACTATCGCGGCGGCGGACGCTCTTCCGCGCGTGAAACCGCGATGCGCGTGGCCGCTGGCGCGATTGCTAAAAAGTATTTGCAGCAGAAATTTGGCATCGTCATTCGCGGCTGTCTGTCCCAGATGGGCGACATTCCGCTGGCGATCAAAGACTGGGATCAGGTCGAGCAAAACCCGTTCTTCTGCGCCGATGCGGATAAGCTTGACGCGCTGGACGAACTGATGCGCGGCCTGAAAAAAGAGGGCGACTCCATTGGCGCGAAAGTCACCGTGGTGGCAGATGGCGTCCCGGCTGGCTGGGGCGAGCCGGTATTTGACCGTCTCGACGCCGATATCGCCCACGCGCTGATGAGCATCAACGCGGTGAAGGGCGTCGAGATTGGCGACGGCTTCGACGTGGTGGCGCTTCGCGGCAGCCAGAACCGCGACGAAATCACGAAAGCGGGCTTCCAGAGCAACCATGCGGGCGGCATTCTCGGCGGTATCAGCAGTGGACAGCAGATTATTGCCAACATCGCGCTGAAGCCGACCTCAAGCATCACCGTGCCGGGCCACACGATTAACCGCTCAGGCGAAGAAGTTGAGATGATCACCAAAGGTCGTCACGATCCGTGCGTGGGGATCCGTGCGGTGCCGATCGCGGAAGCGATGCTGGCGATCGTGCTGATGGATCACTTCCTGCGCCAGCGCGCGCAGAACGCGGACGTGACGACCACCATTCCACGCTGGTAAACATGAAAAAAACCGCAATTGCTCTGCTGGCGCTGCTGGCCAGTGGAGCCAGTCTGGCCGCCACGCCGTGGCAAAAAATCACCCATCCGGTGGCGGGAAGCGCGCAGTCCATCGGCGCCTTCTCTAACGGCTGTATCGTGGGCGCGCAGGAGCTGCCGCTGCAATCAGATACCTATCAGGTGATGCGTACCGACCAGCGTCGTTACTTCGGCCACCCTGATCTGGTGCTGTTCATTCAGCGACTGGGGAACCAGGTGCATAACCTGGGGCTGGGGACGATGCTGATTGGCGATATGGGGATGCCTGCCGGTGGCCGCTTTAACGGCGGGCACGCCAGCCACCAGACCGGACTGGATGTCGACATCTTCCTGCAGCTGCCGAAAACGCGCTGGACGTCTGCGCAGCTGCTGAAGCCGCAGGCGCTGGATCTGGTGTCGCGCGACGGCAAAAGCGTGGTGCCATCACTGTGGTCACGGGATATTTCGAGCCTGATCAAGCTGGCGGCGAAAGATAACGACGTCACGCGGATTTTCGTCAACCCGGCGATCAAGCAGCAGCTTTGCCTGGATGCGGGGACGGATCGCGACTGGCTGCGCAAAGTGCGCCCGTGGTTCCAGCATCGTGCGCATATGCACGTTCGTCTGCGCTGCCCGGCGAACAGCCTGGAATGTGAAGATCAGCCGCTACCGCCGCCAGGCGATGGCTGTGGTTACGAACTGCAAAGCTGGTTTGAGCCGGCAAAACCTGGAACCTCTAAGCCTGAGAAGAAGACACCGCCTCCGTTGCCGCCTTCCTGCCAGGCGCTACTGGATGAGCATGTACTTTAATGGATAATTTCGTCGATCTGTTTATGGTGTCACCGCTGCTGCTGGTGGTGCTGTTCTTCGTGGCCATGCTGGCCGGTTTTATCGATGCGCTCGCGGGCGGCGGCGGGCTGTTAACCGTGCCCGCGCTGCTGGCGGCGGGCATGAGCCCGGCGCAGGCGCTTGCCACCAATAAGCTGCAGGCCTGCGGCGGCTCGCTTTCGGCGTCGCTCTATTTTATCCGCCGCAAGGTGGTGAATCTCGCCGACCAGAAGCTCAATATCCTGATGACCTTTATCGGCTCAACGTCGGGCGCGCTGCTGGTGCAGCACGTGCAGTCGGATATTTTGCGCCAGATCCTGCCGGTTCTGGTTATCTGCATCGGTCTCTATTTCCTGCTGATGCCTAAGCTCGGCGAGGAAGACCGGGCGCGGCGGCTGCACGGCCTGCCGTTTGCGCTGATTGCCGGTGGCTGCGTCGGCTTTTACGACGGCTTCTTTGGCCCGGGGGCAGGCTCGTTTTACGCGCTGGCGTTCGTGACGCTGGCCGGCTTTAACCTCGCTAAATCCACCGCCCACGCTAAGGTGCTGAATGCGACCTCGAACGTCGGCGGCCTGCTGCTGTTTATCATTGGCGGCAAGGTTATCTGGGCAACCGGGTTTGTGATGATGGCAGGGCAGTTTTTGGGCGCGCGCGCAGGCTCGCGTCTGGTATTAAGCAAAGGGCAAAAGCTGATCCGCCCGATGATTGTTGTCGTCTCGGCGGTGATGAGCGCCAAACTTCTTTATGACAGCCATGGACAGGAGATCCTCACCTGGTTGGGGATGAACTAATGAACAGTACGCATAAATACGAACAGCTGATTGAGATCTTCGATAGCTGTTTTGCTGATGATTTTAATACCCGTCTGATTAAAGGCGACGACGAACCGATCTATCTTCCTGCTGATGCAGAGGTTCCGTACAACCGCATCGTCTTTGCCCACGGCTTTTACGCCAGCGGTTTGCACGAGATTTCGCACTGGTGCATCGCGGGGAAAGCGCGTCGCGAGCTGGTGGACTTCGGTTACTGGTACTGTCCGGACGGGCGCGACGCCGCCACCCAGGGCCAGTTTGAAGACGTGGAAGTGAAGCCGCAGGCGCTGGAATGGCTGTTCTGCGTGGCGGCGGGTTTCCCGTTCAACGTGAGCTGTGACAACCTTGAAGGTGACTTTGAGCCAGACCGTATCGTCTTCCAGCGCCGCGTGCATGCGCAGGTGATGGAGTATCTTGAGAAAGGCATCCCGGAACGTCCGGCGCGCCTGATCGAGGCTTTACAGAATTATTACCACACGCCGGAGATCACGGCGGAATGCTTCCCTTGGCCGGAAGATCTTTAACAGAGGAAAGAAGATGATCGCAGAATTTGAATCACGCATTCTGGCGTTAATTGATGACATGGTGGAACACGCCAGTGATGATGAGCTGTTCGCCAGCGGTTATCTGCGTGGTCACCTGACGCTGGCGGTAGCCGAGCTGGAAGCAGGTGACGATCACTCTGCCGACGCCGTTCACGCTGAAGTCACGCGCAGCCTGGAAAAAGCCATTCTGGCCGGGGAGCTCTCTCCGCGCGACCAGTCTCTGGTGCTGGGGATGTGGGACAATTTATTCCAGCAGGCTAAACGCTAAGCCGCTGTCCACTCTTCCCTCTCCCCTTTGGGGAGAGGGGATTCGACCGCACCCTACTTAACCATTTTCCCCTTCAGCAGTTTCCTTACCCACAACCGGTTCGGATTCAGCCCCGCGAGCGTAACCCTGTCCAGAGGAACCGGCTCATCGCTCATTTGCGCAGCAAGCACCTCTGCCAGCAACGGCGCGGAGCACAATCCTCGCGATCCTAATCCGCCCAGCATGAACAGTTCAGGATAAACCGGGGCACTTACCGCCGTTTCCTTGTTTTCTGCCAGATCCTGATAGAGTTCAAGCGTGGCTTCATAGTCCGGCACGTTTCCCGCCATCGGCAGGTGATCGCGGGTCGCGCAGCGCACGCCGCAGCGCGCTTCGCCCTCGCTAACGTCAACCTCTTTCGCCCACGCCGCGTCCGGGAAGCAGTCAATCAGGCGCTGGCGGTTTTGCTGCTGATCCGCTTCGCTGTAGCGCATATCCGCTTCGCCACGATGATAGCTGGCGCCGATGCAGTGATGTCCGTTAGACGGATTTTGTGGCGTCAGATAGCCGTCATAGCACAGCACCTGGCGCAGCTTGCTCAGTTCGGGCGCGGTTGGGATATGGCTTACCTGGCCGCCGACCGGATAAACCGGCAACGTCTCGGTCTGGATAAACTGGCTGATGTTATGTCCGTTTGCCAGCACAACGCTGGCATGGTGTGCCGCTTTGCCATCAGCAAAATGCAGAGTCCACCGTTCTGACCGGCTAAGCGATTCAACCTTATGAGAATAATGCACCCTCAGCCCGCGTGACTGCGCCAGGCTAATCGCCGCCGCGGTCAGTTCAGCCGGGCACAGCCAGCCGCCGAGCGGATATTGAATGCCGCCACAGCCGGTTTCCACGCCCGCCATGTCTGCCACCTCTTGCGCACTGACCGCGCGGGCAATCTCCTCCGGCAGACCCAGCGACAGCATCTGGGCGATTTTTTGCTGGCTTTTTTCATCCCAGCCGAGCTGCGTCACGCCGCACCAGTCATGGTCGAATGCCACCGGAATGGAATCATACAGGCGGCGAGCGAAGGTAAACGCTGCCGGGAAAAACTGGAACAGGGCCGGGTCGTGCGCGCTTAAAAGCGGGTAAAGCGCGCCCTGGCGGTTGCCGGACGCGCCGTTGGCTGGTGCCTCGTCAGCGCAGTAGAGCGTCACCTGCCAGCCCCGGTGCAGCAGCGCGAGAGAGAGCAGGGCGCTGGCGATCCCTCCGCCAACGATCGCCACTTCGCGCGATGCGCTGGCGCTGCGCGCAAACCAGGGAGCCCGAGCGGGAACGTCCAACGTCCGTTCCATCGTGCCGACCAGCATGTCGCGCTTGCGGCCAAAGCCTTTGGTCTTCTGCATGGTAAAGCCCGCGTCCTGCAGGCCGCGGCGAACAAAGCCGGCCGAGGTAAAGGTGGCGAGCGTTGCGCCGGGACGCGCCAGCCGGGCCATCGCGCTAAACAGATGCTGGCTCCACATGTCCGGGTTCTTGGCGGGCGCAAAGCCGTCAAGGAACCACGCGTCCACCGTCTGGTTCATCGCGTCGTCGAGCGTATCGGTCAGGTCGTTAATGTCGCCCAGCCATAAATCCAGCGTCACCCGTCCGCCGTCCAGAATCAGACGGTGGCAGCCGCCGATATGCGGCGGCCACTGCGCCTGAAGCTGCTCCGCCCAGGCTGCAAGCTCCGGCCAGCGCTGGTGGGCGAGCCGCAGATCGTGCGCGGTAAGCGGAAATTTTTCAAAACTGATGAAATGTAATCTTTGTAGCGTAGCCTCGGGGTGTGCAGCGCGAAATCGATCGAACGCCTGCCAGAGAGTCAGAAAATTCAGTCCGGTTCCGAAGCCGCTTTCCGCAACAACGAACAGACTGCGCGGGTGCGCAGGGAACCGGGCGCTGAGCTGGTTTCCCTCGAGGAAAACATAGCGGGTTTCTTCGAGTCCGTTATCATTAGAAAAGTAGACGTCATCAAAATCTCGGGAAACAGGTGTACCCTCAGCGTTGAATTCGAGGTTGGCGGGTTGTATAGCGTTTTGTTTCACGTAAGTTACTCGTCTGACAGGCAGTGGCACGATCTTAACGATGTGAGTCCATCGGTGCAAATTTCCGCAGAAAATGTCTGATCGGACTTGTTCGGCGTACAAGTGTACGCTATTGTGCGACTCGAAACTTTTTATAGTGCGACTTACAGAGGTATTGAATGAAACGTGCAGTGATTACTGGCCTGGGCATTGTTTCCAGCATCGGTAATAACCAGCAGGAAGTCCTGGCATCTCTGCGTGAAGGACGCTCCGGGATCACTTTCTCTGAAGAGTTTAAAGATTCAGGTATGCGTAGCCACGTATGGGGTAACGTCAAACTGGACACCACCGGTTTGATTGACCGTAAAGTGGTTCGTTTCATGAACGATGCCTCTATTTATGCTTATCTCTCCATGCAGGAAGCGATCAAAGATTCCGGCCTGAGCGAAGAGGTTTATCAGAACAACCCGCGCGTGGGCCTGATTGCCGGTTCCGGCGGTTCCTCTAAAGCGCAGGTATTCGGTGCTGACGCCATGCGCAGCCCGCGTGGTCTGAAAGCGGTAGGTCCGTACGTGGTGACTAAAGCCATGGGTTCTGCGGTTTCCGCGTGCCTGGCGACCCCGTTCAAAATTCACGGTGTGAACTACTCCATCAGCTCCGCGTGTGCGACTTCCGCACACTGTATCGGTAACGCTGTTGAGCAGATCCAGCTGGGTAAACAGGACATCGTATTTGCTGGCGGCGGCGAAGAGCTGGGCTGGGAAATGGCCTGTGAGTTCGACGCGATGGGCGCACTGTCCACCAAGTACAACGAAACCCCAGACAAAGCCTCCCGTACTTATGACGCGCACCGTGACGGTTTCGTCATCGCGGGCGGCGGCGGTATGGTTGTGGTTGAAGAGCTTGAGCACGCGCTGGCGCGTGGCGCGCACATCTATGCTGAGATCGTGGGCTACGGCGCAACGTCCGACGGCGCCGACATGGTTGCTCCGTCCGGCGAAGGCGCGGTGCGCTGCATGAAGATGGCGATGCACGGTGTTGATACCCCAATCGACTACCTGAACTCCCACGGTACCTCTACTCCGGTAGGTGACGTGAAAGAGCTGGGTGCGATCCGCGAAGTGTTCGGCGACAACAGCCCGGCTATCTCTGCCACCAAAGCCATGACCGGTCACTCTCTGGGTGCGGCGGGCGTGCAGGAAGCGATCTACTCTCTGCTGATGCTGGAAAACGGCTTTATCGCCCCAAGCATCAACATCGACGAGATGGACGAGCAGGCGGCTGGCCTGAACATCGTGACCAAACCAACGGAAGCGACGCTGACCACCGTCATGTCCAACAGCTTCGGCTTCGGCGGCACCAACGCCACACTGGTTATGCGCAAGCTGAAAGCATAAGCGTTTGAATGTATAATAGAAGGGAGCCGGAAGGCTCCCTTTTTTATGCCTGAACACGGAGTTATGCATGAAGGCTGTTACCGCCGAGAAGGGCACTCCTTCCGGGAACCTTTCTCTTTTCCGCATCGCCTTTGCGGTATTCCTGACCTACATGACCGTTGGCCTGCCGCTGCCGGTGATCCCGCTGTTCGTTCATCAGGAACTCGGCTATGGCAACACCATGGTCGGCATTGCTGTGGGCATCCAGTTTTTAGCCACGGTATTAACCCGCGGCTACGCAGGACGGCTGGCCGATCAGCACGGTGCAAAACGCTCGGCGCTGCAGGGAATGTTTGCCTGCGGTCTGGCGGGGGGCGCGTGGCTGCTGGCCGCTCTCCTGCCGGTCGACGCCGCGTATAAATTTGCGCTGCTGGTGGTGGGCCGTTTAATCCTTGGCTTCGGTGAAAGCCAGCTGCTGACCGGCACCCTGACCTGGGGGATGGGGCTGGTGGGGCCTGCGCGCTCCGGCAAAGTGATGTCATGGAACGGGATGGCGATTTATGGCGCACTGGCTGCAGGCGCGCCGCTGGGTTTGCTGATCCACAGCCAGTTTGGTTTTGCGGTACTGGCAGCAACCACCATAGTATTACCGCTGCTGGCGTGGGCTTTTAACGGTTCGGTACGCAAGGTGCCCGCCCATAAAGGCGAACGTCCTTCGCTGTGGAGCGTGGTGGGGCAAATCTGGCAGCCAGGGCTGGGGCTGGCGCTTCAGGGAGTAGGCTTCGCGGTGATTGGCACCTTCGTCTCCCTCTATTTCATGAGCCGCGGCTGGGCAATGGCGGGCTTTACGCTGACGGCCTTTGGCGGCGCGTTTGTCCTGATGCGTGTCCTGTTCGGCTGGATGCCGGATCGCTTTGGCGGCGTGAAGGTGGCGGTGGCGTCGCTGGTGATTGAAACCGTTGGGCTGGTGCTGCTCTGGCAGGCGCCGGTCGCCTCCGTTGCGCTGCTGGGTGCGGCGTTAACCGGCTGCGGCTGCTCGCTGATCTTCCCGGCGCTGGGCGTTGAGGTGGTTAAGCGCGTGGCGCCGCAGGTCCGCGGTACGGCGCTGGGCGGCTATGCGGCGTTTCAGGATATCTCATACGGCGTAACCGGGCCGCTGGCGGGTCTGTTAGCCACCTCGTTTGGCTACCCGTCCGTCTTCCTGGCCGGCGCGGTTTCTGCGGTGGTGGGGATCGTGGTGACGCTGGTGGCGTTTCGCAGAAATTAACTGTTGTCGCCGGGGGGCGGCTGCGCCTTACCCGGCCTACGGTTCGAGCCGCTGTAAGCGTAGCGCCACCGGGCAAATCCTCAGGCAACCAGCCAGAAAATCGCCAGCGCAATCAATAATGCAATCAACATTAATCCCGGACGGGCAGAGAGCGTTCTGAACGTCTCCACAACGGGCGCAAACAGCGGGCTGTAGATCGGCTGAACGTTTCTTACCTCCGGCACGCCACCTTCCCGCTCGGCGCGGCGAACAAAGATCTGATTCAGCAGATCCTGCACCTGCGCGGTGGTCAGTACCGTTTGCGGCGTGGCCTGCCAGTTCTGCTGGGCGTAATCCCGAATCACCTCGAACTCGTGCGGTTCCAGCGGCTGTTTAAGCGCCGCCTGAACGGTATGCAGGGTAGGGGCGCTCTGGGTGCTGAGCGTCTGGCGCGCCTGGAGCCAGGTCACCAGATGGGTAAACTGTTTGGCCGGAATCAGCTCGCCCGCCTTCACGCCGGACAGTTCCAGCATGGATTGCCAGATAAGCTTCGTCGACTCGCCGGTGGCGGCGGCCAGTTTGGTCACCATCTGGTTCAGCGTGTTGTGCTCGGCAGGCTGCAGCGGGCGCTCGGTTGAGGGGCGCACCTGAGGCTGCGGAATAGACAACTGATTGTTCTGCAACAGCGTCAGCACGGTTTTAAGCTGGTCTGGCGTCAGCTGGCTCAGGGCGGTCTGGCCATACTGCTGACGGATAAAGTCACTGACAGCCTGACGGTTATTTCCCTGGCCCAGCAGCTCGGTCAACTGCGTGACAATCTGACGCGTGGTGTGGTTCTGCTGCGCGGTCGTAATACGCTGGTTGAGATTTTGCTCGGCGGCAGGGAAATGGCGCGACTGCAGCGGTGCGTCGTTCCTCACGCCTAAATCATGCTTTACCCCGGCCCAGACTTCCGCGTTTTGCTGCGAAGTCAGCGCTATCAGGCGCGTGATCAGTCGCTCCAGCACGGTGCGCTGTTGCGTGGATAGTGGCTGTTCACCGGCAACGTTTGGCGTGACAGGGCCTTCACCCGGAGGGCGTGGCGGCGTACCTGAAATGGGCTGCATCGTCAAAAATCCTTAAAGTCAAAACTCAGCGTAAACCCGGCATACGTATATGCCTGGCGGCCAGATTATGGCACACTTGGCAGGTTTTCTTCCTCTCAAACAGGTACTCAGACGTGAAAATCCTCGTTGATGAAAATATGCCTTACGCCCGCGAGCTGTTTAGCCGCCTCGGCGACGTTAAGGCTGTCCCTGGTCGCCCGATCCCGGTTAACGAACTGGATGACGCAGACGCGCTGATGGTGCGCTCGGTGACCAAAGTAAATGAGGCGTTGCTTGCCGGTAAAGCGATTAAGTTTGTCGGAACCGCAACGGCAGGGACCGATCATGTGGATGATCAGTGGCTGAAGCAGGCCGGAATCGGTTTTTCCGCCGCGCCGGGCTGTAATGCCATTGCCGTCGTGGAATACGTTTTCTCCTCGCTGCTGATGCTGGCCGAGCGCGATGGTTTTGCGCTGAAAGACCGCACCGTGGGGATTGTCGGCGTGGGTAACGTCGGCGGGCGTCTGCAAAAGCGCCTTGAAGCGTTAGGTATCCGCACGCTGCTGTGCGATCCGCCGCGTAAAGACAACGGTGACGACGAGGATTTCCGCGCGCTGGATGAGCTGGTTGAACAGTGCGATGTGCTAACGTTCCACACGCCGCTGTTTAAAGAAGGGCCGTATAAGTCCCTGCATCTGGCGGACGAGGCGCTGATTCGCCGTCTGAAGGCTGGCACTATTCTGATTAATGCCTGCCGTGGCCCGGTGGTGGATAATGCCGCGCTGCTGAAATGTCTGAATGAAGGAAAAGATCTCAGCGTGGTGCTGGACGTCTGGGAGCCGGAGCCGGATCTCAACGTTGAGCTGCTGAACAAGGTTGACGTTGCCACCGCGCATATTGCGGGCTATACGCTTGAAGGCAAAGCGCGCGGCACGACGCAGGTGTTTGAAGCCTACAGCGCCTTTATCGGCCATCCGCAGCAGGTGGCGCTTGATACTTTACTCCCCGCGCCTGAATTTGGCCGCATTACCCTGCATGGCCCGCTCGATCAGGCAACGCTGAAAAGGCTGGTGCATTTGGTGTATGATGTGCGCCGCGACGATGCGCTGCTGCGTAAGGTGGCGGGGATCCCGGGTGAATTTGATAAGCTGCGCAAGAACTACGTTGAGCGCCGCGAGTGGTCTTCCCTGTATGTGATGTGCGACGACGCAGCGGCTGCGACGTTGCTCAAGAAACTGGGTTTTAACGCCGTTCATCATCCGGCGCATTAATGTCTTCTTAATGCTCCCTGTCGGATACGCCGACAGGGACGCTTTTTTATTTCTGGAGTAAACCACCATGTCTGAAGGCTGGAACATTGCCATTTTAGGTGCCACGGGTGCCGTGGGCGAAGCCCTGCTCGAAACTCTTGCCGAGCGTCAGTTCCCGGTGGGAGATATCTATGCGCTGGCGCGCACCGACAGCGCGGGCGAACATCTGCGCTTTGGCGGTAAATCCGTGATGGTTCAGGATGCGGCCGCGTTTGACTGGACCCAGGCGCAGCTGGCGTTTTTTGCCGCAGGTGCTGAAGCCACGGCGTCTTACATTGAAGAGGCGACCAATTCGGGCTGTCTGGTGATCGACCTGAGCAGTCTGTTCTCCCTGGAGCCGGACGTGCCGCTGGTGGTCCCGGACGTCAATCCGTTTGTGCTGGCTGACTACCGCAACCGTAACGTTATCGCGGTACCGAACAGCCTGACCAGCCAGCTGCTGACCGCGCTGAAGCCGCTGATTGACGACGGAGGCCTGTCGCGCATTACCGTCACCAGCCTGCTGTCCGCGTCGGCGAACGGTAAAAAGGCTGTTGACGCGCTGGCCGGGCAGAGTGCGAAGCTGCTGAACGGCATCCCGATCGACGAAGATGATTTCTTTGGCCGCCAGCTGGCGTTCAACATGCTGCCGCTGCTGCCGGATCGTGAAGGTTCCGTGCGCGAAGAGCGTCGTCTCGTCGACGAAGCGCGCAAGATTCTGCAGGACGAGGGGCTGATGATTTCCGCCAGCGTCGTACAGTCCCCGGTCTTCTACGGCCACGCGCAGATGGTCGGTTTTGAAGCGCTGCGCCCGCTGGCGGCAGAGGAAGCGCGCGACGCGTTTGGCCGCGGTGAAGACATCGTCCTTTCCGAAGAGAGCGAGTTCCCGACCCAGGTGGGCGACGCCACCGGCAGCGCGCATCTTTCCGTTGGCTGCGTGCGTAACGACTACGGTATGCCGGAGCAGGTTCAGTTCTGGTCCGTTGCCGATAACGTTCGCTTTGGCGGCGCGCTGATGGCGGTCAAGATCGCCGAGAAGCTGGTGCAGGAGTATCTGTACTGATGTCCGAAGTGGATCAAAAGCCGGTTCATAAAATTGCCTTGGGTATTGAGTACGATGGCAGTAAATATTATGGCTGGCAGCGTCAGAATGAGGTGCGCAGCGTTCAGGAAAAGCTGGAGAAAGCGCTCTCTCAGGTGGCAAACGAGCCGATTAACGTCCTGTGCGCGGGGCGTACGGACGCGGGTGTTCATGGCACGGGGCAGGTGGTTCACTTTGAAACCACCGCCGTGCGTAAGGATGCCGCCTGGACGCTGGGTGTAAATGCGAATTTACCTGGTGACATCGCGGTGCGTTGGGTGAAAGCTGTGCCGGATGATTTTCACGCGCGCTTCAGCGCAACGGCGCGTCGCTATCGCTATGTCATCTACAACCAGCGTCTGCGCCCGGCGGTGTTAAGCCAGGGTGTGACGCATTTTTATGAACCGCTCGATGCAGAACGTATGCATCGCGCGGCGCAGTGTCTGATTGGTGAAAATGACTTTACGTCGTTTCGTGCGGTGCAGTGTCAGTCCCGTACGCCGTGGCGTAACGTCATGCACATTAACGTCAGTCGTTTTGGCGCGTATGTGGTGGTGGATATCAAAGCCAATGCCTTTGTACATCATATGGTGCGGAATATTGTAGGCAGCCTGATGGAAGTGGGCGCCGGACACCAGCCGGAGAGCTGGATTGCAGAACTGCTGGCAGCGAAGGACAGAACGCTTGCGGCAGCAACGGCGAAAGCGGAAGGGCTTTATCTGGTCTCGGTAGACTATCCGGATCGGTTTGACCTGCCAAAACCGCCAATGGGCCCGCTGTTTTTAGCGGACTAAACAAAGGTGCAATTAAGGCTTAGACAATATGGACGTAATACGTTTTCTGATTGATTTCATTCTGCATATTGATGTTCACCTGGCGGAGCTGGTCGCGCAGTACGGCGTCTGGGTTTACGCCATTCTGTTCCTGATTCTGTTCTGTGAAACCGGTCTGGTCGTTACCCCGTTCCTGCCGGGAGACTCGCTGCTGTTTGTGGCCGGTGCGTTGTCGGCGCTGCCCACCAATGATTTGAACGTGCATCTGATGGTCGTGTTGATGGTGATTGCCGCGATTGTCGGGGATGCGGTCAACTATACGATTGGCCGGGTGTTCGGTGAGCGGTTGTTCAGTAATCCGGACTCGAAAATTTTCCGCCGCAGCTATTTAGACAAGACCCATGCCTTCTATGAACGTCATGGTGGAAAAACCATTATCCTTGCGCGTTTTGTGCCTATTGTGCGCACATTTGCGCCTTTTGTGGCGGGAATGGGCCATATGTCCTATCGTCATTTTGCAATGTATAACGTGGTGGGCGCACTGCTTTGGGTGTTGCTCTTTACCTATGCTGGCTACCTGTTTGGCGACTTGCCGGTGGTTCAGGAAAACCTTAAGTTACTGATTGTAACGATTATTGTGCTTTCCGTTCTGCCGGGTGTTATCGAAATCATTCGTCACAAACGCGCGGCAGCAAAGCAAGCGAAGTAAATGCACGCTGGCGGTTCGACCACTTTTTTATCCAAAGTTTCGGGCTGTTATGTTTTAATGTGCAACATTCATGGTCTGTTGGAGGCAAAAATGGCATTATTCGCCTCTTATAGCAAAACTGGCATACGACCAGGTTCAGGCAGAAAGGTTATCAATGAGCTGGATTGAACGAATTAAAAGCAACATTACCCCGACGCGCAAAGCGAGCATTCCTGAAGGGGTATGGACGAAGTGTGATAGCTGCGGCCAGGTTCTGTATCGCGCAGAGCTGGAACGCAATCTCGAGGTGTGTCCGAAGTGTGACCACCACATGCGTATGTCGGCGCGCAACCGCCTGCATAGCCTGCTGGACGAAGGTTCTCTGGTAGAACTGGGCAGCGAACTGGAGCCAAAAGATGTGCTCAAGTTCCGCGACTCCAAAAAATACAAAGATCGTCTGGCCTCTGCACAGAAAGAGACCGGCGAGAAAGACGCGCTGATCGTCATGAAAGGCACCCTGCACGAGATGCCGGTGGTTGCCGCTGCGTTTGAGTTCTCCTTTATGGGCGGCTCAATGGGCTCCGTGGTCGGCGCGCGTTTCGTGCGTGCCGTTGAGCAGGCGCTGGAAGACAACTGTCCGCTGATCTGCTTCTCCGCCTCCGGTGGTGCACGTATGCAGGAAGCGCTGATGTCCCTGATGCAGATGGCGAAAACCTCTGCGGCGCTGGCGAAAATGCAGGAGCGCGGTCTGCCGTACATCTCGGTGCTGACCGACCCAACCATGGGTGGCGTCTCCGCAAGCTTCGCGATGCTGGGTGACCTGAACATCGCTGAGCCAAAAGCGCTGATCGGCTTTGCCGGTCCTCGCGTCATCGAGCAGACCGTTCGTGAAAAACTGCCGCCGGGCTTCCAGCGCAGTGAGTTCCTCATTGAGAAAGGCGCTATCGATATGATCGTCCGCCGTCCGGAAATGCGCCTGAAACTGGCCAGCATTCTGGCGAAGCTGATGAATCTGCCAACGCCTAACCCGGATGAGCCGCGCGAAGGCGTGGTGGTACCGGATCAGGAACCCGAGGCCTGATAACTGAAAAGGGCAGGGCCAGATGGCGCTGCCCTTTTGCTTTATAACCTGTTAATGACAACCGGGCATTATGGAAAATAAAAGCATTCCCCAAGCCACGTCGCCCCTGGCCGCGTGGCTTTCTTATCTGGAAAACCTGCACAGTAAAACCATCGATATGGGCCTTGAGCGCGTAAGCCAGGTTGCCGCGCGTCTCGACGTGCTGAAACCGGCTCCGTTCGTGTTCACCGTTGCAGGTACTAACGGTAAAGGGACGACCTGCCGCACGCTGGAGTCAGTCCTGATGGCTGCGGGGTACAAGGTTGGCGTTTACAGCTCACCGCATCTGGTGCGCTATACCGAGCGCGTGCGGGTGCAGAACACCGAGCTGGCGGAATCTGCCCATACGGCGTCGTTCGCGGCTATCGAAGCGGCGCGCGGGGAAATCTCATTAACCTATTTTGAATACGGCACCCTGTCGGCGCTGTGGCTGTTCAAACAGGCGCAGCTGGACGTGGTGATCCTGGAAGTGGGGCTGGGCGGGCGTCTGGATGCCACCAATATGGTGGATGCGGACGTGGCGGTGGTCACCAGCATCGCGCTGGATCATACCGACTGGCTGGGCCCGGACCGTGAAAGCATTGGCCGCGAGAAGGCCGGTATTTTCCGGGCGAATAAGCCCGCCGTGGTGGGCGAGCCGGACATGCCGCATACCATTGCCGACGTGGCGAAAGAGAAGGGCGCACATCTGTTGCGCCGAGGCGTTGACTGGCAGTATGAGGTGCAGGGCAACGGCTGGCGCTTCAGCGATGCGCAGGGCGTGCTGGAGAATCTGCCGCTGCCGCAGGTGCCACAGCCTAACGCTGCAACCGCGCTGGCGGCACTGCGCGCCAGCGGATTAGCCGTAAGTGAGCAGGCGATCCGTGACGGCATTCAGAATGCGCTGCTGCCGGGTCGTTTCCAGATAGTCAGCGAGTCACCGCGTCTGATTCTGGATGTGGCGCACAACCCGCATGCGGCGGCGTATCTCGCAGGACGTCTCAAATCGTTACCAAAAACCGGGCGCGTGCTGGCGGTTATCGGTATGCTTCATGATAAAGATATCGGCGGCACGCTAGCCTGCATGGAGAGTGTGGTCGATAGCTGGTATTGTGCTCCTCTGGAGGGGCCGCGCGGTGCGACTGCTGAGCAGTTGATGGAACATCTCGGCAAAGGTGCAATCTACAGTAGCGTGGCGCAGGCCTGGCATGCCGCGATGGCGGATGCTAAACCAGAAGATACCGTGCTGGTGTGTGGCTCTTTCCACACGGTGGCACATGTCATGGAAGTGATGGACGCGGGGAGAACCGGTGGCGAGTAAGTTTCAGAACCGTTTAACAGGAACCATTGTGCTGGTCGCGCTCGGGGTGATTATTCTTCCCGGGCTGCTCGACGGGCAGAAAAAACATTATCAGGACGAGTTTGCAGCCATTCCGCTGGTGCCGAAGCCGGGCGACCGCGATGAGCCGGATATGCTGCCTGCGGCGACTCAGGCGCTGCCTGCTCAGCCGCCTGAAGGGGCGGCGGAAGAAGTTCGCGCGGGCGATGCCGCTGCACCGTCACTCGACCCGTCGCGTCTGGCGGCGAATAACAACATCGAGATCGATCCGGTACCGGTAGAGAAGCCTAAACCTGTTGAAAAACCGAAGCCGGTAGAGAAACCGCAGCCGAAGCCTCAGCAACAGCGAGATAAAGCAGCAGAGCAGCTGGCTGCAGCGTCTGAAACCCCACCACCGGCGAAGCAAGACGCAGCGCCGACCGGCAAAGCCTACGTTGTGCAGCTGGGGGCGCTGAAAAACGCCGATAAAGTCAACGAGGTTGTGGGTAAACTGCGCAGCGCGGGCTATCGCGTTTACACTTCACCTTCCACGCCGGTGCAGGGTAAAATCACCCGTATCCTCGTGGGGCCGGAGGCGTCGAAAGACAAGCTGAAAGGGTCGCTGGGCGAGCTGAAGCAGATCTCCGGGCTGAGTGGTGTGGTGATGAGCTACAGCGCGAACTAAGTACGACCTGCTCCTTTAGAGAGAGGCGATAAGCCACGGCGTTGAACATTTTTTCAGCGCCTTTTTTATTTACGCGCGGGAAGGAAATCCCTACGCAAACGTTTTCTTTTTCTGTTAGAATTCGCCCCGAACTGGATGACAGGGCGTTTAATCGTGGGACACATATGGTCTGGATTGATTACGCCATCATTGCGGTGATTGGTTTTTCCTGTCTGGTTAGCCTGATCCGTGGCTTTGTTCGTGAAGCGTTATCGCTGGTAACCTGGGGTTGTGCTTTCTTTGTTGCCAGTCATTACTACACTTACCTGTCTGTCTGGTTCACGGGCTTTGAAGATGAACTGGTCCGAAATGGAATCGCCATCGCGGTGCTGTTTATCGCGACGCTGATTGTCGGCGCTATCGTGAATTACGTGATAGGTCAGCTGGTCGAGAAAACCGGTCTGTCAGGAACGGACAGGGTACTCGGGATCTGTTTCGGGGCATTACGAGGCGTGCTGATTGTGGCCGCGATCCTGTTCTTCCTGGATACCTTCACCGGGTTCTCCAAAAGCGAAGACTGGCAAAAATCGCAGCTCATTCCAGAGTTCAGCTTCATCATCAGATGGTTCTTTGACTATCTGCAAAGCTCGTCGAGTTTTTTGCCCAGGGCATAAACCCTGAGATGTGGCTTAACGAGGAAAAGACGAATGTGCGGTATTGTCGGTATCGCCGGTTTCATGCCGGTAAACCAGTCGATTTATGACGCGTTAACGGTGCTTCAGCACCGTGGGCAGGATGCTGCGGGTATCATCACCATTGATGCAAACAACTGCTTCCGTTTACGTAAGGCCAATGGCCTGGTAAACGATGTATTTGAAGCCCGCCATATGCAGCGTCTGCAAGGTAATATGGGGATCGGTCACGTTCGTTATCCTACTGCTGGCAGTTCCAGCGCCTCTGAGGCACAGCCTTTCTACGTCAACTCACCGTATGGCATCACGCTTGCCCATAACGGCAACCTGACCAACGCTCATGAGCTGCGTAAGAAGCTGTTCGAAGAGAAACGTCGCCACATTAACACCACCTCTGATTCAGAAATCCTGCTCAATGTGTTCGCCAGCGAGCTGGATAACTTCCGTCACTACCCGCTGGAAGCAGACAATATCTTCGCTGCCATTGCCGCGACCAACCGCCAGATCCGCGGTGCGTACGCCTGCGTGGCGATGATCATCGGTCACGGCATGGTCGCCTTCCGCGATCCAAACGGCATTCGTCCGCTGGTGCTGGGCAAGCGCGACCTCGGCGATGGCCGTACCGAATATATGGTTGCCTCTGAGAGCGTGGCGCTGGATACCCTGGGCTTCGAATTCCTGCGCGACGTTGCGCCGGGCGAAGCGGTGTATATCACCGAGAAGGGCCAGTTGTTCACCCGTCAGTGTGCCGACAACCCGGTCAGCAACCCGTGCCTGTTTGAATACGTCTATTTTGCCCGTCCGGATTCGTTCATCGACAAGATTTCCGTCTACAGCGCGCGCGTCAATATGGGCACGAAGCTCGGCGAGAAGATTGCCCGCGAGTGGGACGATCTCGACATTGACGTAGTTATTCCTATCCCGGAAACCTCCTGCGATATCGCCCTGGAGATCGCCCGCATTCTGGACAAGCCGTACCGTCAGGGCTTCGTGAAGAACCGCTACGTTGGCCGCACGTTTATCATGCCGGGCCAGCACCTGCGCCGTAAGTCCGTGCGCCGCAAGCTGAACGCCAACCGCGCGGAATTCCGCGACAAGAACGTTCTGCTGGTGGATGACTCCATCGTTCGCGGCACCACCTCTGAGCAGATTATCGAGATGGCGCGCGAAGCGGGTGCGAAGAAAGTCTACCTGGCGTCTGCCGCGCCGGAGATTCGCTTCCCGAACGTGTACGGCATTGATATGCCAACCGCCAACGAGCTGATTGCTCACGGCCGTGAAGTGGATGAGATTCGCCAGATCATCGGGGCCGACGGCCTGATTTTCCAGGATCTGAACGATCTCATCGACGCGGTGCGCGCCGAGAACCCGGAGATTCAGCAGTTCGAATGCTCCGTGTTCAATGGCGTCTACGTGACGAAAGACGTTGACCAGCAGTACCTCGACTACCTTGATTCGCTGCGCAACGACGATGCGAAAGCCGTTCAGCTGCAAAACGATCTCGAAAGCTTAGAGATGCACAACGAAGGTTAATCTCTCAGCAGGTGAGGGCGCTCGCCCTCACTTGCAACTCCCCGCAAAATCCTGCACAGTCAGCCCAGAATTCAGCAAGGGCGAAATCATGAAACGACTCATAATAGGCATCAGCGGTGCCAGCGGCGCGATTTACGGCGTACGCCTGCTACAGGTTTTGCGTAACGTGGCAGAAGTGGAAACGCATCTGGTGATGAGCCAGGCGGCGCGGCAAACCCTTTCCCTTGAAACGGATCTCTCCCTGCGCGATGTCCAGGCGATGGCGGACGTGGTTCACGATGCCCGCGATATCGCCGCCAGCATCTCCTCAGGCTCGTTTAAAACCGCCGGTATGGTGATCCTGCCCTGTTCAATCAAAACGCTCTCCGGGATTGTGAACAGCTATACCGACAAGCTGGTAACGCGCGCGGCGGATGTGGTGCTGAAGGAGCGCCGCCCGCTGGTGCTCTGCGTGCGGGAAACGCCGCTGCACCTGGGCCATCTGCGCCTCATGACCCAGGCCGCCGAGTTGGGCGCAGTGATCATGCCGCCGGTGCCGGCGTTCTATCACCGACCGCAGTCGCTGGACGATGTGATCAATCAGACCGTCAATCGCGTGCTGGATCAGTTTGACATCGACCTGCCCGAAGACCTCTTCACCCGCTGGCAGGGAGCCTGATTCTGTGCACAAATGCTGTGCATGAAAAGAGACGTTGCCCTGTTTCAGGGCAATTATGCAACGGCGATCATATCCTCGACATTTAATTCGCTTTTTCCCTTTTTCTCTTTCCGGTTCGTTCGGCAGACCTGCTATCTTTCACCATTAAGGCAATATCGCAACGTTTTATTAACATATTTAACGTCGAAGTTTTGACCAGACGGCAATGTGGCATAAGACCTGCAAGAGAAGCCTGCAACACAACACACAACACAATACATAATAAAATCACGGTACTTGAGGGTAAATGTATGAAGAAGACGGTTCTGGCTCTGTCTTTGCTGGTGGGGTTAAGTGCGGCGGCAGGTAGCTACGCAGCGCTTCCACAGACGGTTCGTATCGGTACAGACGCAACCTACGCGCCATTCTCTTCCAAGGATGCGAAAGGCGATTTCGTGGGGTTTGATATCGATTTGGGAAATGAAATGTGCAAACGTATGGAAGTGAAATGCACATGGGTGGGCAGCGACTTCGACGCGTTAATCCCGTCGCTGAAGGCAAAGAAAATCGACGCCATTATCTCTTCTCTCTCCATCACCGAAAAACGCCAGCAGGAGATTGCCTTCTCTGACAAGCTCTACGCTGCGGATTCGCGTCTGATTGCCGCGAAAGGTTCCCCGATCCAGCCGACCATCGACTCGCTGAAAGGCAAGCATGTGGGCGTGCTCCAGGGCTCGACCCAAGAAGGTTACGCGAATGCCAACTGGCGCGAGAAGGGCGTCGACGTGGTGGCTTACCAGAACCAGGATCTGATCTACTCTGACCTGGCGGCAGGCCGTCTGGATGCCGCATTCCAGGATGAAGTCGCGGCGAGCGAAGGCTTCCTGAAGCAGCCGGCCGGTAAAGATTACGCCTTTGCGGGCCCGTCCGTGAAAGACAAAAAATACTTTGGTGACGGCACCGGCATCGGCCTGCGTAAGGACGATAAAGAGCTGAAAGCCGCCTTTGACAAAGCATTCACGGAACTGCGCAAAGACGGTACCTACGACAAACTGGCGAAGAAATACTTCGACTTCAACGTCTACGGTGACTAACGCACCGGCGTGGTGCGTCGCGGGTGTGGATGATTCAATATGGTGCAATTCGTGCACCATATTGGGTCGCTACGTGCATACTTAAGCATTTATAATGCAAAAATTCCCGTCTGAAAGGCATTATTCTTTGCCTGACAGCGTGGATTAATGGCACATTAACCCCACCCCGTCGTCGTAAAAAACCGTATGAAGACAGTTTGTTGAGGACAAATATGAAAAAACTCGTGTTGTCATTATCTCTGGTACTGGCCTTTTCCAGCGCCACCGCGGCCTTCGCAGCCATTCCGCAGAAAATTCGTATTGGCACCGATCCAACCTACGCGCCGTTTGAATCGAAGAATTCAAAGGGTGAACTGGTGGGTTTTGACATCGATCTGGCCAATGAGCTGTGCAAACGCATCAAAGCACAGTGTACTTATGTAGAGAACCCGCTGGATGCGCTGATCCCTTCCCTGAAAGCTAAAAAAATAGACGCGATTATGTCCTCGCTTTCCATCACCGAGAAACGTCAGCAGGAGATTGCCTTCACCGACAAGCTCTATGCGGCCGATTCACGTCTGGTAGTGGCTAAGTCTTCTGACATTCAACCGACCCTCGAGTCGCTGAACGGGAAACGCGTGGGCGTGCTGCAGGGCACCACGCAGGAAACCTACGGTAACGAACACTGGGCGCCGAAGGGGATCGAAATCGTCTCCTATCAGGGCCAGGAAAATATTTACGCAGACCTGACGGCAGGCCGTATTGATGCGGCATTCCAGGATGAAGTCGCGGCAAGCGAAGGTTTCCTGAAAACGCCGGTGGGTAAAGATTACAAGTTCGGCGGTCCGTCCATTAAGGATGAGAAGCTCTTTGGCGTGGGTACCGGTATGGGCCTGCGTAAGGAAGACAACGAACTGCGTGAGGCGCTGAACAAAGCGTTTGCTGAAATGCGCGCTGACGGTACCTACGATAAGCTGGCGAAAAAGTACTTCGATTTCAATGTGTACGGCGGCTAATCGCTCCGTCAAATAACGTGCGGCCCCTCCCGCTGGAGGAGGGGATAAGACACGGTTTACCACTCACGATACGACAGGGCTCGCGGTATGCTGTACGGATTTTCTGGCGTTATTTTACAGGGCGCGCTTGTCACCCTTGAGCTGGCTATCAGCTCCGTGGTGCTGGCGGTGCTGATAGGTCTGGCGGGCGCAGGGGCGAAGCTTTCGGCTAACAAACCGCTGTCGCTCATTTTCGAAGGCTATACCACGCTCATTCGCGGCGTACCCGATCTGGTGCTGATGCTGCTTATTTTTTACGGCCTGCAGATTGCCCTGAACAGCGTGACGGATGCGATGGGCATGGGACAAATTGATATCGACCCGATGGTGGCCGGTATTATCACCCTCGGTTTTATCTACGGTGCCTACTTCACGGAAACCTTCCGTGGCGCTTATATGGCGGTTCCCAGAGGACACATTGAAGCGGCAACCGCATTTGGTTTTACCTCTTCACAAACGTTTCGCCGGATTATGTTCCCGGCCATGATGCGCTATGCGCTGCCGGGCATCGGCAACAACTGGCAGGTTATCCTCAAAGCGACGGCGCTGGTCTCTCTGCTCGGTCTGGAAGACGTCGTGAAAGCGACTCAGCTGGCGGGCAAGAGCACCTGGGAGCCGTTCTACTTTGCGGTGGTCTGCGGCGCGATCTATCTGGTCTTTACGACCGTCTCCAATGGTGTGCTGCTTCTGCTCGAGCGTCGCTACTCCGTGGGTGTGAAGAGGGCTGACCTGTGATTGAGATTATTCAGGAATACTGGAAATCCCTGCTGTGGACGGATGGCTACCGCTTTACCGGCGTGGCGATCACGCTCTGGCTGCTGATTTCTTCCGTGGTGATGGGCGGCATTCTGGCGGTGTTTCTCGCCATCGGCCGCGTGTCGAACAATAAATTTATTCAGTTCCCGATTTGGCTATTTACCTACGTGTTTCGCGGCACGCCGCTGTACGTGCAGCTGCTGGTGTTCTATTCGGGGATGTATACGCTGGAGATCGTAAAAGGCACGGAAATGCTGAATGCGTTCTTCCGCAGTGGCCTGAACTGTACGGTGCTGGCGCTAACGCTCAACACCTGCGCCTATACCACCGAGATTTTCGCCGGGGCCATTCGTTCCGTGCCGCACGGTGAGATCGAGGCCGCGCGCGCGTACGGCTTCTCCTCGGTGAAACTTTACCGCTGCATTATTCTGCCGTCGGCGCTGCGCATTGCGCTACCAGCCTACAGCAACGAAGTGATTTTGATGCTGCACTCCACCGCGCTCGCCTTTACCGCCACGGTGCCGGACCTGCTCAAAATCGCGCGCGATATCAACTCCGCGACCTATCAGCCGTTTACCGCGTTTGGCATTGCGGCGGTGCTCTATTTAATTATCTCGTATGTTCTGATTAGCCTGTTCCGTAAGGCTGAAAAACGCTGGTTGCAGCATATAAAACCTTCTTCGACGCACTGAGAAAGATGATGGCTGAGAACAAATTAAACGTTATTGATTTGCACAAACGCTACGGCGAACATGAAGTGCTGAAAGGGGTGTCGCTGCAGGCTAACGCAGGCGACGTAATCAGTATCATCGGTTCATCCGGCTCGGGTAAAAGTACCTTCCTGCGC
This sequence comes from Enterobacter cloacae complex sp. P2B, assembly GCF_014895985.1. Taxonomy (NCBI): domain Bacteria; kingdom Pseudomonadati; phylum Pseudomonadota; class Gammaproteobacteria; order Enterobacterales; family Enterobacteriaceae; genus Enterobacter; species Enterobacter cloacae complex sp. P2B. Next base: position 88,304 of record NZ_JADBQQ010000020.1, read on the forward strand.
TGCATTAACTTCCTCGAAAAGCCGAGCGAAGGCTCGATTGTGGTGAGCGGGCAGAACATCAACCTGGTGCGTGACAAAGACGGCCAGCTGAAGGTGGCGGATAAGCATCAGCTGCGCCTGCTGCGTACGCGCCTGACGATGGTGTTCCAGCATTTCAACCTGTGGAGCCACATGACGGTGCTGGAGAACGTGATGGAAGCGCCGGTTCAGGTGCTCGGCTTAAGCAAGCAGGAAGCCCGGGAACGCGCGGTGAAATACCTGGCGAAAGTGGGGATCGATGAGCGCCAGCAGATGAAGTATCCGGTACACCTCTCCGGTGGCCAGCAGCAGCGTGTCTCCATCGCCCGCGCGCTGGCGATGGAGCCGGAAGTGCTGCTGTTCGACGAACCGACCTCCGCGCTGGACCCGGAACTCGTCGGCGAAGTGCTGCGCATCATGCAGAAGCTGGCCGAAGAGGGCAAAACGATGGTGGTGGTGACGCACGAGATGGGCTTCGCCCGTAACGTCTCGAACCACGTGATTTTCCTGCATCAGGGGAAAATTGAAGAGCAGGGGCACCCTGACGAGGTGCTGGCAAACCCGCAGAGCCCGCGTTTGCAGCAGTTCCTTAAAGGATCTCTGAAATAAAGAGGGCATCAGCCCGCAGTGCAGCCCAATCGTCCGGTGACGCTTCGCTTACCGGGCCTACAAAACCCCAGGCCGGGCAAACGCAGTGCCGCCCGGCATTCAGGCCGCACCACACTCCAGGCGATACACCCAGTCGTCATACCGCACGCCGTCAATCTCATACGCCTTTTCAAGCACCTGCGTGCGCACAAACCCGGCTTTCTCAAGCACCCGCACAGACCCGCCGTTGTCCGCCAGCACGTACGCGTTAATCGCCTTCACGCCAGTCTGGTTAAACGCGTAGTCACATACCGCGCGCAGCGCCTCGCTGGCGAGGCCTTTTCCCTGCGCGGCAGGCACAACCGTGTAGCCGATTTCCGCCTCTTCACGATTCTCAGGGCTAATTTGCAGGCCGATATCGCCCAGCGGCGTATCGTCATCCCGAAAGCGGATCACGAAGACATGCTCCGCCATCAGGCGTGCGGCAAACACGCGTCGGGTCTCTTTCTCAGGCGCAATCGCGGCCATATAGCGCATGATGTCGCTGTTTTCGCGCAGCGAGCGGAAGAACGCCCAGTCAGAGGGTTCGAAAGGGGTGAGGTGAAGTCGGGATGTAGTGATGGTTGCCATTGTTACGCCATTTCATCGGAACATGGCGTATCACTGTAACATATTCAGCGTACCACATCCCCCAGCGCCTCTTCTAAGTCATACCAGCGAAACGCAAACCCCGCCGCTTCCAGCCGTTTTGGCAGCGCGCGCTGACCGCCCAGCACCAGCACGGACGCTTCGCCCATCAACAGGCGAATTGCCGTCGCAGGCACGCGTAAAATCGCCGGGCGATGCAGGGCATGCCCCAGCGCGTGGGCAAACTGTTCATTTCGCACCGGATACGGCGCAACCATGTTAAACGGCCCGCGCAGATCGTTATCCAGCAGCCAGATAATGCCGTTCACCATATCGTCGATATGGATCCAGGCCAGGTACTGTCGCCCGTTGCCGATCGGCCCGCCGAGCCCCAGCCTGAAGGGCGGAAGCATTTTACCCAGAATGCCGCCTTTCGGCGCAAGCACTACGCCGGTACGCAGCAGGCAGACGCGGGTATTGTCGCTTTGCGCCGCGCAGGCGATGCGCTCCCACTGGGCGCAGAGTTTATGGGTGAACTCGTTGTGGGGCGGCTCTTCCTCGGTCACCACCACTTCGCCGAGATCGCCGTAATAGCCCGTCGCAGAGCCTGAAATCAGCACCGACGGCGGGGTCTGGCTGTTGCGAATCAGCTCAACCAGCTTCTCGGTGATGTTCCAGCGGCTGCTGCACAACCGCTGTTTCTGCTCTTCGGTCCAGCGCTTATCGGCGATGGGTTCGCCCGCAAGGTTGATGACGGCGTCGAAGCCGTCCAGATTCTGCCGATCGGCCAGCCCTTTCCAGATATCGACTCCCGCGCCCAGCACCTGGCGCGCTTTCTCCGGGCTGCGGGTCACTACGGTAATGTCGTGATGCAGCGCCTGCAAACGCGCAATGAGATGGCGCCCAATCAGGCCTGTACCGCCGGTCAGCAGAATCTTCATACAACCTCCAGGTTTACGCCTGGCGTCGCCAGCTTAACGTCATGGAGACGGAGTCGGCATAGCGCAGGGCGTGAAGTTTATCGATCTCTACTTCAGCATAAGTGACCCAGTGATGATCGCGTGCGATATCGAGCACATCCTGGGTTAATTTTTCCAGCAGCGAGAAGCGGTTGTTTTCCACGTACTGGATGATGTTTTTAGTGATCGTGCGATAGTTCAGCGCGTCATTGATGTCTTCGCTGGCCCGCGCTTTGTCTGCCGGGTAGTGAATCACCACATTAATGACAATATCCTGACGGTTGGCAATCTCTTCCTCTTTGATACCAATGAACGTGCGCAAGCGTAAATTTTTTATACGAATAATAGCGTCTGGCTGTGACATTGCAGGTCTTCTCCGTGTCAGTATTTCCCGCCCATAATACATGAGAGCCTCTCAGCCACCCAGCCTCATAGGTGATTAAACCTGCTGGATTTTTTGCATTGCGCGTTCGGTGGCCGGGCGGGTCCGGATACGCTCAAACCAGTTGTTCACCGCCGGGTAAGACGCTAAGTCAATCCGGTGTTTATCATGCGTATTTACCCACGGCCAGCAGGCGATATCGGCAATGCTGTAATGGTCGCCCCCGAGCCACGGCGTTTTCTCCAGCCGCTGGTTCAGAACGCCGTAAAGACGCTGGGTTTCAACCTGATATCGCTCAATGGCGTAAGGAATAGTCTGCGGCGCGAAGGCGGTGAAGTGGTGGTTCTGCCCCAGCATCGGCCCAAAGCCGCTTGACTGCCAGAAAAGCCACTGCAGAGTGTGGTGACGCTCGCGCAGTTCACCGCTCAGCAGCTTGCCGGTTTTCTCTGCCAGATAAAGCAAAATTTCACCGGATTCAAACAGGCTTAACGGCCTGCCTCCGTCCGCCGGCTGGCTATCAATAATGGCCGGAATTTTATTGTTGGGCGAAATAGCCAAAAACACAGGGTTGAACTGTTCGCCTTTGCTGATATCCACGCGGATGATTCTGTAATCCAGTTCAGCTTCTTCGAGAAAGAGTGTGATCTTGTGGCCGTTTGGGGTAGGGGCGTAATAAAGGTCAATCATTCTCAACTCCTGTCCATGCGAATAGTGGTGCCATGACAAATGAGTATAGGTGCTTGTTGTAAATCGTGAGTTTTCATCAAGTGACAGCGAAGCAAAGAGATTATATGTTGAGTAAAAACCGATCAGCCGATGAGGATGTTATGAACCAGCCCGTAATTACGTTGTGGTCCGATGCAAATTTCTTTTCTCCCTATGTTATGAGCGTTTACGTCGCGCTGGCCGAAAAGGGGCTCTCTTTTACGCTGAAGACCGTCGATCTCGACGGTGGTGAACACCTCAAACCCCAGTGGCAGGGTTACGACCTGACGCGACGCGTGCCGGTGCTGGAACTGGATGGTTTTGCACTGAGCGAATCCTCGGCGATCGATGAATATCTGGAAGATCGTTTTGCGCCGCCGGAGTGGGAGCGCATCTATCCTCACGATCTGCAAAAGCGCGCCCGCGCCCGGCAGATCCAGGCGTGGCTGCGTAGCGACCTGGTGCCGATTCGCGTCGAGCGCTCCACGGATGTCGTGTTTGCCGGTGTGAAAAAGCCAGCGCTCAGCGCAGAAGGCGTCGATAGCGCGCAAAAGCTGATTGAAACTGCAACCTCGCTGCTCGCTCACGGCAACCCGAACCTGTTCGGTGAATGGTGTATTGCCGATACCGATCTGGCGCTGATGCTGAACCGTTTGATCCTCAACGGCGATGAGGTCCCTCAACTGCTGGTGGACTATGCGGCGTTCCAGTGGCAGCGAGCCTCCGTACAGCGCTATGTGGCACTCTCCGCTAAGCGCGCGGGCTGATAAGCCCTGACGCTTCAGGTATGATAAGGGGAGTTTTTTTACCAGGGAGTGACGGATGAAACTGATGTTTGCGTCAGATATCCATGGATCGCTGCCCGCGACCGAGCGAGTGCTTTCTCTGTTTTCGCAAAGCGGGGCCCAATGGCTGGTGATTCTGGGGGATGTGTTAAATCATGGTCCGCGTAATGCGCTGCCGGAAGGCTATGCCCCGGCGCAGGTGGCGGAAAAGCTTAACCCGTTTGCCTCGCGCATTATCGCCGTTCGCGGTAATTGCGACAGCGAAGTCGACCAGATGCTGCTGCATTTTCCCCTTACCGCGCCATGGCAACAGGTTCTGCTGGAAAACAGCCGCCTGTTTCTTACCCACGGACACCTTTTCGGCCCGGATAATCTCCCGGCGCTCGCGGCTGGCGATGTCCTGGTTTACGGCCATACTCATATTCCGGTGGCTGAAAAACGCGGTGAGATTTACCATTTTAACCCGGGGTCGGTCAGCATTCCGAAAGGCGGATATCCTGCGAGCTATGGCCTGCTGGATGGAAATACCCTGAGCGTTATCGCACTTAATGATCAGCAAGTTATTGCGCAGGTAGCGATTAATCCGTAAGTTACACCACAACTGCAAACGCGCCGAAAGAGCGCTTAGACGAGAAGGTTTCCCGATGGTGGAGCAGAATCATTTGGCAAGTACTGAATGGGTTGACATTGTCAGCGAAGAAAATGAAGTGATCGCGCAGGCGAGCCGCGAACAAATGCGTGCAGAGCGACTGCGTCACCGTGCAACGTACATCGTTGTGCATGACGGCATGGGCAAGATTCTGGTCCAGCGCCGCACGGACACCAAAGATTTTCTTCCGGGCATGCTTGATGCCACCGCAGGCGGCGTCGTGCAGGCCGATGAAGTGCTGCTGGATTCCGCACGCCGTGAAGCGGAAGAAGAGTTAGGTATCGCCGGGGTGCCGTTTGCCGAGCACGGGCAGTTCTATTTCGAAGACGAACATTGCCGCGTCTGGGGTGGACTGTTTAGCTGCGTTTCCCATGGGCCTTTCGCCCTGCAGGAAGAGGAAGTGAGCGAAGTCTGCTGGATGACGCCGGAAGAGATTACCGCCCGCTGCGATGAGTTCACGCCGGATTCGTTAAAAGCGCTGGCGCTGTGGATGACCCGCAACGCCAAAAACGAATCCGCTAAGCCGGAAAACAAAGCGGAAAAAGAGGAAGAGGCTGAGTAAGCCTTAACAGCTTTCCCGCAGGCACAGGCTGGACGCGATGGGTTTTTGGTCGCGCCAGTCTCCGTCATTCAGACGTTCCAGTAGCGCTTTACCTGCCTCAATCCCAATCTTTCGATGCGGTACCGCCATCGTCGTCAGCGGCGGCTGGCAGACGCGGCTCACATCGCTATCGCCAAAGCCCACGACAGCCAGATCGTCCGGCACTTTAATGCGTCGACGCTGACACTCATACAGCGCGCCGCAGGCCAGCTCATCTGATACGCACACCAGCGCATCCAGCTCCGGCCACGCCAGCAAGAACTCTGGCAGCTGTGCCGCGCCGGTCGAGAAGCTCGGCGGCATCGCCGCGTTAATTACCCGGTTCGGCGACAGATGATGGCGCAGCATCGCCTTGTACCAGCCCTGCAAATGCTGCTGGAAAATCCACTGCTCCTGGTTTGCGCACAGCAGGCCGATATTCTGGTAGCCGCGCCTAATCACCATTTCCGTCAGCTCGTACATGGCCGCCACGTTATCGATCCCGATATTCATATCGATCGGATCGGCGCGCATCGCACCCATCTCCATTACCGGAATCGAGGCGTTTTTCAGCCAGTGTCGAACGGTGTCGGTGTGCTCGACGCTGAGCAAAATCGCGGCGGCGATATTTGACGCCAGCAGGGTCTCAAGCAGCTTCTCTTCCTGCTCAAGCCGATGCTGGGACTCTGCCAGCATAATCTGGTATCCGGCGGGCTGCAGCACCTGCTGTAGGCCCGCAAACATTTCAGAGCAACCGGCTTCGGAAAGGTTGGGAACAACCATCGCAATCGTCCATGAGGACGCGGATGCCAGTGCGCTGGCGGCGAGATTGGGCATATAGCCCAGCTCCTGCACCGCAGCTTCAATTTTTTCACGCAGTTTATCGGAAACCTGTTCGGGCGTGCGGAGCGCACGGGAGACGGTCATCGTGCCGACTCCGGCAAGCTGCGCGACATCAGCGAGCGTGACTTTTCCGGTACTGCGCCGTTTTCGGGTTAAAGACATACACCTTCCTGCTGACCAGACGCGTTCTTTTTTCCTTCATTTCAGGTGACAGGCAGTATACGCCTTAAATCCCTTTTTTTGCTGTGATTTCACACCATGATTACATTTTGATAGCGCTATCACATTTCTGCATGTTGGTAATTGGTAGCGCTATCTTTGTGATCCCGATCGCAGTCAATGATTGATGGGTTGAATAAAGTTTGCCCATCTTTAGCGTTTGGCGGGAGGGAAAATGCTCAAAAATTGGATATATGATACAACCATCACGCTGCAGGATAGCGTGGAAAGCTGGCCACAGGCGCTGGAGATATGCGCGAAACCGCTGCTGGATCTGCAGGTGATTGCACCGGAATACGTGACGGCAATCATTCAGCAGCACCATACGTTAGGACCCTATTATGTGCTGGCACCAGGGCTAGCCATGCCGCATGCGCGGCCGGAGGAAGGCGCCAAAGGACTGGGCTTGTCATTACTAAAACTAAAACAGGGCGTCTCTTTTGGTGCCGGAGAGTTTGACCCTGTCGATCTGATTATTATGCTTGCGGCACCGGATAAACATAGCCATATCGAAATGATATCCGCGCTCGCTGAATTATTTTCCAGCGACGAAGATATGGAGAAATTACATCAGGCGAATACCCTGGAGGACATTAAAACCATTATTGACCGCTTCTGATTTAATTTTTTAATCCGATTATTCACAACATTACGCGCCAGCGTGATGGGGCGTGCTCTACTCAAAATAAGGGGACAACAATGAAAATCATGGCTATTTGCGGTTCTGGCCTGGGCAGCAGTTTTATGGTCGAAATGAACATTAAAAAAGTGCTTAAAAAGCTGGACATTGAGGCCGAGGTTGAACACTCCGATCTCTCATCCGCCACGCCGGGCGCGGCGGACCTGTTCGTGATGGCGAAAGACATTGCGGCCAGCGCCAGCGTGCCGGAAAGCCAGCTGGTGGTGATCAACAACATCATTGATATCAACGAACTCGAAGCGCAGCTGCGCGCCTGGTTCGACAGACAATAACCCTGATAAGGCGAGGTGGATATGTTTATCCTTGAAACGCTGAATTTCGTTGTCGATATTTTAAAAGTCCCTTCGGTGCTGGTGGGTTTAATTGCGTTAATTGGTCTGGTCGCGCAGAAAAAAGCGTTTTCTGATGTCGTAAAAGGCACAATTAAAACGATTCTCGGCTTTATTGTACTGGGCGGTGGCGCCACGGTGCTGGTGGGGTCGTTAAACCCGTTAGGCGGCATGTTTGAGCACGCTTTTAATATCCAGGGCATTATTCCAAACAATGAAGCGATTGTGTCGATCGCGCTGGAAAAATACGGTGCCTCGACCGCGCTGATCATGGCCTTCGGCATGGTGGCGAACATTGTCGTCGCGCGCTTTACCCGCCTGAAGTACATCTTCCTGACCGGGCACCACACCTTCTACATGGCGTGCATGATCGGCGTGATCCTGACGGTCGCAGGCTTCGAGGGAGTAGGGCTGGTCTTTACCGGTTCACTGATTCTCGGCCTGATTATGGCCTTTTTCCCGGCGATTGCGCAGCGCTATATGAAGCGTATTACCGGCAACGATGAGATCGCCTTCGGTCATTTCGGTACGCTGGGCTACGTGCTGTCCGGCTGGATTGGCAGCAGGGTCGGCAAAGGCTCGCGCTCCACCGAAGAGATGAACCTGCCGAAAAACCTCAGCTTCCTGCGCGACAGTTCGATCTCCATCTCCCTGACCATGATGATTATCTATCTGATCATGGCGGTAAGCGCCGGGCGTGAGTACGTGGAGTCCACCTTCAGCGGCGGGCAAAACTACCTGGTGTATGCCATCATCATGGCGATCACCTTCGCGGCGGGCGTGTTCATCATCCTGCAGGGCGTGCGCCTGATTCTGGCGGAAATCGTCCCGGCCTTTACCGGCTTCTCGGAAAAACTGGTGCCGAACGCGCGTCCGGCGCTGGACTGTCCGGTGGTCTACCCCTATGCGCCAAACGCGGTGCTGATTGGCTTCCTGTTCAGCTTCCTCGGGGGAATTGTGGGGTTGTTGATCTGCGGTCAGTTTAGCTGGGTGCTGATCCTGCCGGGCGTGGTGCCGCACTTCTTCACCGGTGCGACGGCGGGCGTGTTCGGAAACGCCACCGGTGGACGCCGCGGGGCAATGATAGGCGCCTTTGCTAACGGCCTGCTGATTACCTTCCTCCCGGTCCTGCTGCTGCCGGTACTGGGTGCGATTGGCTTTGCTAACACCACCTTCTCGGACGCCGACTTCGGCGCGGTCGGGATTGTGCTGGGCAACCTGGCGCGCTTCCTGTCACCGCTTGCCATCACCGGGCTGGTTGTGGCGCTGTTCGCGCTGCTGGTGGCCTACAACATCTTCGCGAAAAACAAACCTGCGGGTAGTAACGCGCAGGAAAATACCGGAGCCAAATCATGAATGAGAACGAGATAACCGAACTGGCGCGTCAGATCCGTCTTGAAACCCTCAAATCCCTGACGCAGCTGGGCTTTGGGCACTACGGCGGCAGCATGTCGGTGGTGGAAACCCTGGCGGTGCTGTACGGCGCCGTGATGAAGATCGACCCGGCGGATCCGGACTGGCCTGAGCGCGATTACTTTGTGCTGTCGAAAGGTCATGCAGGCCCGGCGCTCTACAGCACCCTGGCGATTAAGGGCTACTTCCCGGTTGAAGAGCTGAGCACGCTGAACCAGAACGGAACGCGTCTGCCCAGCCACCCGGACCGCCTGAAAACGCGAGGCGTGGATGCCACCACCGGCTCGCTGGGGCAGGGGATCTCCATTGCGGGCGGTATGGCACTCTCGCACAGGCTGGCCGGGCGACCGAATCGGGTCTTCTGCATCGTTGGCGACGGCGAGCTGAACGAAGGCCAGTGCTGGGAAGCGTTCCAGTTTATCGCTCACCATCGTCTGAACAACCTGACCGTGTTCGTGGACTGGAACAAACAGCAGCTCGACGGCGAACTGGACGAAATCATCTGTGCCTTCGACCTGGAGGGCAAATTCCGCGCCTTTGGCTTTGACGTGGTGACGGTCAAAGGGGATGACATTCCGGCACTGCTGAAGGTGACTTCAAGGGTACCGGAGGCCGATGCGCGTCCGCGTGTGGTGATCCTCGACAGCATCAAAGGGCAGGGCGTGCCTTACCTGGAACAGCTCAGCAACTCGCACCACCTGCGATTGACCGCGGAGAGCAAAGCGGCCCTCAATGAGACGATTCGCCAACTGGAGGCTTCACATGATTAAGGTTGCACCGGCAGGACAGAAAGACGCCGTTGAGATGCGCAAGGTCTACGCGGGCTTTGTGGCAAAGCAGATTGAGGCCGGCAGCGAGATTATCGCCCTGGAAGCGGACCTGATGAGCTCAATGGCGATGGACGGCGTAGCGCGCGATTATCCGCAGCACGTGATTAACTGCGGCATTATGGAGGCCAACGTCATCGGCACTGCGGCGGGGCTGTCGCTCACCGGCCGTAAGCCGTTCGTGCACACTTTCACCGCGTTTGCCAGCCGCCGCTGCTTCGACCAGCTGTTTATGTCCCTGGACTACCAGCGCAACAACGTGAAGGTGATTGCCTCGGATGCGGGCGTGACGGCCTGCCACAACGGTGGGACGCACATGTCCTTCGAGGATATGGGCATCGTGCGCGGTCTGGCGCATTCGGTGGTGCTGGAAGTTACCGATGCGGTGATGTTCGAGGATGTGCTGCGTCAGCTTATCGATCTCGAAGGCTTCTACTGGGTGCGCACCATCCGCAAGCAGGCGCCGAGCGTCTATGCGCCGGGCTCAACCTTCACCATTGGCAAAGGCAACGTGTTGCGCGAGGGAAGCGATATCACGCTGATTGCCAACGGCATCATGGTGGCGGAAGCGCTGGAGGCGGCGCGCCAGCTGGAACAGGAGGGGGTAAGCGCAGCGGTCATCGACATGTTTACCCTGAAGCCCATCGATCGGATGCTGGTGAAAAACTATGCCGAGAAAACCGGGCGTATTGTGACCTGCGAAAACCACAGTATTCACAACGGTCTCGGGTCAGCGGTGGCGGAAGTGCTGGTGGAGACCTGCCCGGTGCCGATGCGTCGCGTGGGCGTGAAGGAGCGTTACGGCCAGGTGGGCACACAGGACTTCCTGCAAAAAGAGTATGGCCTGACGGCGCATGACATTGTGTCGGCGGCGCGGGAGCTGCTGTAATAAAAAAAGGCGACCGTGTGGTCGCCTTTTTGTTGCCCGGTAAGCGCCAGCGCCACCGGGCAAAACATTACTGCTGCTGCGAAGACTGAATCGCCGTCAGCGCGATGGTGTAGACGATATCGTCAACCAGCGCACCACGGGACAGGTCGTTCACAGGCTTGCGCATGCCCTGCAGCATTGGCCCGATGGAGATCAGGTCGGCTGAACGCTGTACCGCTTTATAAGTGGTGTTACCGGTGTTCAGATCCGGGAAGATGAACACGGTCGCACGACCGGCAACCGGCGAGTTCGGCGCTTTGGATTTCGCCACGTCAGCCATTACCGCGGCGTCGTACTGCAGCGGGCCGTCGATCATCAGATCGGGACGTTTTTCCTGCGCAATACGGGTCGCTTCACGGACTTTCTCTACGTCGCTACCTGCACCCGAGGTGCCGGTGGAGTAGGAGAGCATCGCTACGCGCGGCTCGATACCGAAAGCGGTCGCGGAGTCCGCAGACTGGATAGCGATTTCTGCCAGCTGTTCTGCGGTAGGATCCGGGTTGATCGCGCAGTCGCCGTAAACGTAAACCTGTTCAGGCAGCAGCATGAAGAACACGGAAGAAACCAGAGAGCTGCCCGGTGCGGTTTTGATCAGCTGCAACGGTGGACGGATGGTGTTCGCGGTGGTGTGAACCGCACCGGAAACCAGACCGTCAACTTCGTCCTGCTCCAGCATCAGCGTGCCCAGCACGACGTTGTCTTCCAGCTGCTCGCGCGCAACGGCTTCGGTCATGCCCTTGTTCTTACGCAGCTCAACCAGACGGGCAACGTAGCTTTCGCGCACCACTTCCGGGTCAACGATTTCGATGCCTGTGCCCAGCTCAACGCCCTGAGACGCCGCAACGCGGTTGATCTCATCCGGGTTACCCAGCAGCACGCAGGTCGCGATGCCGCGCTCTGCACAGATAGCCGCCGCTTTAACGGTACGTGGCTCGTCGCCTTCTGGCAGAACCACGCGTTTGCCCGCTTTACGCGCCAGCTCGGTCAGCTGGTAGCGGAAGGCTGGAGGAGACAGACGGCGGCTGCGCTCGGAGGTCGCGGTCAGGGATTCAATCCAGTCTGCGTCGATGTAACCCGCAACGTATTCCTGAACTTTCTCGATACGCTCGTGGTCATCAACCGGCACTTCCAGGTTGAAGCTTTGCAGGCTCAGAGAGGTCTGCCAGGTGTTGGTGTTCACCATGAAGACTGGCAGGCCGGTAGCGAACGCACGTTCGCACAGCTTGCTGATGCGCGCGTCCATTTCGTAGCCGCCGGTCAGCAGAATTGCACCGATTTCCACGCCGTTCATCGCCGCCAGACAGGCAGCAACCAGCACGTCCGGACGGTCTGCGGAGGTCACCAGCAGGGAACCTGCGCGGAAGTGCTCCAGCATGTGCGGAATGCTGCGCGCGCAGAAGGTCACGGACTTCACGCGGCGGGTGTTGATATCGCCTTCGTTAACGATGGTCGCGTTCAGGTGACGCGCCATATCGATTGCACGGGTGGCAATCAGATCGAAGCTCCATGGCACTGCGCCGAGTACAGGCAGCGGGCTGGATTCCTGCAGCTTTGCCGGATCAACCTTGATGACTTTCGCTTTGGAAGAGTCGTCGAAGATTTCGGACAGGTCAGGACGCGTACGGCCCTGTTCATCAACCGGTGCGTTCAGTTTGTTAACGATCACGCCGGTGATGCTGGTGTTTTTCGCGCCGCCGAAGCTGCTGCGCGTCAGTTCGATACGCTCTTTCAGCTGCTCTGGGGTATCAGTACCCTGAGACATCACGAAAACGATCTCTGCGTTCAGGGTTTTCGCGATTTCAAAGTTCAGGGACTGGGCAAACTGGTGTTTGCGGGTCGGGACCAGGCCTTCAACCAGCACCACTTCCGCGTCCTGCGCGTTAGCGTGGTAGTTGGCGATGATCTCTTCCATCAGCACGTCTTTCTGGTTGCTGGAGAGCAGAGACTCAACGTGGCTCATCTTCAGCGGTTCAGCCGCAGGAAGATTGGAGTTCTTACGCACGATGGTGGTGGTCTGGTCTGGCGCATCGCCACCGGCACGAGGCTGGGCAATAGGCTTAAAGACGCTCAGACGAACGCCTTTGCGTTCCATAGCGCGGATCACGCCGAGGCTGACGCTGGTCAGGCCGACGCTGGTTCCGGTAGGGATCAGCATAATAGTACGGGACACGGTTTATCCTCTTTCGTTACCGCCGCGTTGGGCGGGTTACAAAACAGCACCGCCAGCATTGCTGGCGGTGTGGAATCAGGCAGTCAGGCGGCACGCGTCTTGCGCGATGACCAGCTCTTCGTTAGTTGGGATAACGATAGCCGGGCGGGTGCCTTCTTTGTTGATGAAGCCAGACTTGCCGAAGCGGGCAGCCAGGTTACGCTCGTGATCGACTTCGAAGCCCAGTACGCCCAGTTTGCCCAGGGACAGTTCACGTACCATTGCCGCGTTCTCACCGATGCCGCCGGTGAAGATAACCGCGTCCAGACGACCATCCATCAGCGCGGTGTAAGAACCGATGTACTTCGCCAGACGGTGGCAGTAAACGTCCATTGCACGCTTCGCGTCTTCTTTGCTGTCGTAGTTGTCTTCAACGTAACGGCAGTCGCTGGTGACTTCGGTCAGACCCAGCAGGCCAGACTCTTTGGTCAGCATTTTGTTGATGTCGTCAACGCTCATGCCCAGTGTGTCGTGCAGGTGGAAGATGATCGCCGGGTCGATGTCACCGGAACGGGTACCCATCACCAGACCTTCCAGCGGGGTCAGACCCATAGAGGTATCAACACATTTACCGTTGCGGATAGCAGAAACAGAACCACCGTTGCCCAGGTGGCAGGTGATGATGTTGACTTCTTCAACCGGCTTGTTCAGGACTTTTGCGGCTTCCTGAGTCACATAGAAGTGGCTGGTGCCGTGCGCGCCGTAGCGACGTACGCCGTGCTCTTTGTACAGGCTGTACGGCAGGGCATAGAGGTAAGACTCTTCCGGCATGGTCTGATGGAACGCGGTGTCAAACACGGCCACGTTTTTGTCTTTCAGATTCGGGAAGGACTTCAGCGCTTCAGCTATACCGATCAGGTGCGCCGGGTTATGCAGCGGAGCAAAAGAGGCAGAGTCTTTGATGCCCTGGATAACTGAGTCGTCGATGACAACGGAGCTGGTGTATTTTTCGCCGCCGTGGACGATACGGTGACCAATCGCAGTCAGCTGAGCAGACAGTTCTGGTTTTTGTGCCAGAATAGTGTTAACGATAAAGTTCAGCGCTTCACTGTGAGCGGCGCCTGCACCTAAAGCCGCTTCTTGTTTGCTGCCGTCCATCTTCCACTTGATACGTGCTTCAGGCAGATGGAAACATTCGGCCAAACCAGAGAGGTACTCGTCACCGTTGAGCGCATCGATGATGGCGAATTTCAGTGAAGAGCTACCGCAGTTCAGAACCAGTACTAACTTACTCGACATGGAAGTACCTATAATTGATACGTGGCTAAAAAAACGTCAATGAGCCTAAAAGCGTAACGCAAGCTGACCCAGACGTTTATGATTAACATCATGCCAAACGAACATTCTGGCAGGATGGAAGAAATACCTATGATTTTAAGCCATTTTGAACATTTTTCAGACAATGGCATAATATGCGATAATTTGACGAGTTAACGCTTCTCGTCTACGGCCCTATCAGGCTGGCACAGAATACCCGATACGGGGTAGCGATGACAAAATATTTTGAACGTTGTCATAGCCTGTTGTGGTTTTGCACAAAAATTTTAATTTTTATATGTGAAGTTGAGGTACAGCCATGTCGACACCCGAAATCCCGTCCGTGAGCTTTTTCAGTCTGTTTCGTCGGGGACAGCATTACGCAAAGACGTGGCCAATGGAAAAGCGCCTTGCGCCAATGTTTATTGAGAATCGCACGATCCGCGCCACGCGCTATGCGATTCGCTTTATGCCTCCGGTGGCTATCTTTACTCTGTGCTGGCAAATCGCCCTCGGTGGACAGCTTGGTCCTGCCGTCGCAACGGCGCTCTTCGCGCTAAGCCTGCCGATGCAGGGGCTGTGGTGGTTAGGCAAACGCTCCATTACGCCGCTTCCGCCTTCTATTTTACACTGGTTTTATGAAGTGCGTGGAAAACTGGAGGAGGCCGGGCAGGCGCTGGCCCCGGTTGAAGGCAAGCCGGATTACCAGGCGCTGGCGGACACGTTAAAGCGTGCTTTTAAGCAGCTGGATAAAACATTCCTCGATGACTTGTGATTGATCATCGAAACGACTAACAAAAGAAGGCACAGTAACACACCGTTACCGTGTCTTTTTTTTACAGTGCAATGCGCTACAGGAGTCGAAAGATGGAAATGACCCATGCTCAACGTCTGATTTTGTCTAACCAGTACAAGATGATGACTATGCTTGATCCCGATAACGCTGCGCGCTACAGCCGCCTGCAAACCATCGTCGAACGCGGTTTTGGTTTGCAAATGCGCGAACTGGACCGCGAGTTTGGCGAGCTGAAAGAAGAAACCTGCCGCATCGTGATCGACATTATGGAGATGTATCACGCTCTGCACGTCTCCTGGACGAATCTCAAAGACCAGCAGACCATTGACGAACGTCGCGTGACCTTTTTAGGCTTTGATGCCGCGACGGAAGCGCGCTATCTGAGCTATGTTCGCTTTATGGTGAACACCGAAGGGCGCTACACCCATTTTGATGCGGGAACGCACGGCTTCAACGCCCAAACCCCCATGTGGGATAAATATCAACGTATGCTGAGCGCGTGGCACGCCTGCCCGCGTCAGTACCATTTAAGCAGCAACGAAATTCAACAAATCATTAATGCCTGACGGAGGTGCGTGTGCAGTGTAAAGGTTTTCTGTTTGATCTGGACGGTACGCTGGTGGATTCGCTGCCGGTGGTGGAGCGTTCTTGGTGCCACTGGGCCGACCGGCACGGCATCGACCATCAGGACGTGCTGAATTTTATCCATGGCAAACAGGCCATTACCTCATTGCGGCACTTTTTAGCGGGGCGTTCTGAGGAAGAGATCCAGGCGGAGTTCAAATACCTGGAGCAGATTGAGGCCACCGACACCGAGGGCATTACCGCGCTGCCCGGGGCGCGCGAACTGCTTGAGCATCTGAATGAAGCGCAAATCCCGTGGGCTATCGTCACCTCCGGCTCTGTTCCGGTCGCGCATGCCCGCCATAAGGCGGCCGGTTTACCGAAGCCTGAGGTGTTCATTACGGCTGAGCGCGTTAAACGCGGCAAGCCGGAGCCGGATGCGTTTCTGCTTGGTGCAGAAATGCTGGGCTTCGCGCCTGCAGAGTGTGTGGTGGTGGAAGATGCGGCCGCTGGCGTGCTGGCCGGGCTGAACGCCGGGAGCCACGTCATTGCCGTTAACGTTCCGGCGGGATCTCCACGCCTGGACGAGGCGGACTTTGTGATTCATTCCCTGATGGCGCTGGCGGTGTCAAAAGCGCCCGACGGAGTTGTAACCGTCTCGCTAAAAATGTAATCCCATGATATAGCCCCACGCTGCTGGGGCTTTTTTATGGCAAAATTTCTCATCTTCCACTGACAAGGATAGGTTGTGAACGGTGAACTGATCTGGGTTCTGAGCCTGCTTTTAATCGCCATTATTCTCTTCGCCACAGGCAAGGTGCGCATGGATGCCGTCGCCCTGTTTGTCATCGTCGCGTTTGTGCTGAGCGGCACGCTCACGCTACCGGAAGCCTTCTCCGGGTTCAGCGACCCCAACGTTATCCTTATAGCTGCCCTGTTTATCATCGGCGACGGCCTTGTTCGCACCGGCGTGGCGACCATCATGGGCGCGTGGCTGGTTAAGGTGGCCGGCAGCAGTGAAACCAAAATGCTGATCTACCTGATGCTGACGGTCGCCGGGCTGGGGGCGTTTATGAGCTCAACGGGCGTGGTCGCTATTTTTATCCCGGTGGTGCTGAGCGTTTCAATGCGGATGCAGAGCTCGCCGTCGCGCCTGATGATGCCTCTGAGCTTTGCCGGTTTGATCAGCGGAATGATGACGCTGGTGGCGACGCCGCCGAACCTGGTTGTCAACAGCGAGCTGATTCGTGAAGGGTTTCAGGGCTTCAGCTTTTTCAGCGTCACCCCGCTTGGACTGGTGATTCTGGCGATGGGCGTGGTCTACATGCTGCTGACCCGTTTTGCCCTCAAAGGCGACAAACAGGATAAGAATAAAGAGGGGTGGAAGCGACGTACCTTCCGCGATCTGATCAAAGAGTACCGCCTCACCGGGCGGGCGCGCCGTCTGGCCATTCGCCCCGGCTCGCCGATGGTCGGCCAGCGGCTCGACGACCTTAAGCTGCGCGAGCGTTATGGCGCGAACGTGATCGGGGTTGAGCGCTGGCGTCGTTTTCGTCGGGTGATCGTTAACGTGAACGGGGTATCAGAGTTCCGCGCGCGTGATGTCCTGCTGATTGATATGTCAACGGCGGACGTGGATCTGCGAGAGTTCTGTAGCGAGCAGCTGCTGGAGCCGATGGTGCTACGCGGCGAGTATTTCTCCGACCAGGCGCTGGATGTGGGGATGGCCGAAGTGTCGCTGATACCGGAATCGGAACTGCTGGGTAAAACCGTGCGTGAAATGGGTTTCCGTACCCGCTATGGCCTGAACGTAGTGGGGCTGAAGCGTGATGGCGTGGCGATGGAAGGGGCCGTCGTCGATGAGCCGATCCTGCTGGGAGATATCTTTCTCGTGGTCGGCAACTGGAAGTTGATAAGCCAGCTCGGGCAAAAAGGGCGTGATTTTGTGGTGCTCAACATGCCGGTCGAGGAGAGCGATGCCTCCCCGGCGCACAGCCAGGCGCCCCATGCGATTTTCTGTCTGGTGCTGATGGTGGCGCTGATGCTGACCGATGAAATCCCTAATCCGGTCGCAGCCATTATCGCCTGCCTGCTGATGGGGAAATTCCGCTGCATTGACGCCGAAAGCGCGTATAAAGCCATTCACTGGCCGAGCATTATTCTTATCGTCGGGATGATGCCCTTTGCCCTGGCACTGCAAAAAACCGGCGGGGTGGATCTGATCGTAAAAGGCTTGATGGACGTGGGCGGCGGGTATGGACCGTACATGATGATGGTCTGTCTGTTTGTCATGTGCGCCACGATAGGGTTATTTATCTCGAATACCGCGACGGCGGTGCTGATGGCGCCCATTGCGCTGGCGATGGCGAAATCTATGGGCGTGTCGCCGTACCCGTTTGCGATGATGGTCGCGATGGCGGCATCCGCGGCGTTTATGACGCCGGTTTCATCGCCGGTGAACACGCTGGTGCTGGGGCCGGGGAATTATAAGTTCAGCGATTTCGTGAAGCTGGGCGTGCCGTTCACCGTGCTGGTGATGGTGGTGTGCGTGGTGTTAATTCCGGTGTTATTCCCGTTTTAGCGTGAGCGCAGAAACGTAGGCCGGGTAAGGCGAAGCCGCCACCCGGCTAAAATTACAACGGTGAATCCTGGCTAATCTCGTCCAGCGATAGATGGAAGCTCGGCACAAATACCTGCATGAAGTAGTCCATCTCTTCGCTGCGGCGGGATTCTAGCGTTTTTTCCAGACGCGTTTTCGCCAGTAAAAACTCATTATTGCCCGCAGACAGCTCTTCCAGACACTTCAGATAGGCGCACAGCGCGTCGGCCTGTTTGACCAGCGACTTTTCATCTTCCGTATACTGATGCTCGTCGATGAGCGGTTCAAAGATATCGCGTAGCTCTTCGGGCACCATCTCGATAAGCTTCTGCTGGGCAATCTTCTCGATAGCCTTATATTCCTGAGCAATCTGAGAATTGAAATATTTCACTGGCGTAGGCAGGTCGCCGGTCAGCACCTCTGATGCGTCGTGGTACATCGCCAGCAAAGCGATGCGCTCGGCATTCACCTGCCCGTTAAATTTGCGATTCTTAATGGCAGCCAGCGCATGAGCAACCATAGCAACCTGAAGACTATGCTCAGACACGTTCTCTGTACGCACGTTGCGCATCAGCGGCCAGCGGTTGATCAGTTTCAGGCGGGAGAGGTGGGCAAAGAAATGGCTCTGACTCATAGGTTACCTTTTGTCTTCACTGCGACAGGACTTCATTGTGCGGGGAGGGGAGGGAAGATGCAAATCAGGCTACCGAAGTAGCCTGATTTTAAGATTACTGATGGTATCCAGAGAGGAATCGCCCGAAGCGGCTGATAGCCATTTCGAGATCGTCTTCACGTGGCAGGGTCACGATACGCACGTGGTCCGGCCACGGCCAGTTAAACGCCGTCCCCTGAACCAGCAGCACTTTTTCCTGCAACAGGAAATCGAGCACCATTTTCTGATCGTCGTGGATATTGAAGCGCTTCGCGTCAATTTTCGGGAACATATACAGCGCCCCGTTCGGCTTCACGCAGGAGACGCCCGGGATATCGTTGATCAGTTCCCATGCGCGGTTACGCTGTTCGTACAGGCGACCGCCAGGGACGATAAACTCGCTGATGCTCTGGTAGCCGCCCAGCGCCGTCTGGATCGCGTGCTGAGCAGGCACGTTGGCGCAAAGACGCATCGACGCCAGCATCTCAAGCCCTTCAATATAGCCTTTTGCGTGCTTTTTCGGGCCGTTCAGCACCATCCAGCCCTGACGGAAACCGGCCACGCGGTAGGTTTTAGACAGTCCGTTAAAGGTGACGGTAAGCAGGTCGGGCGCCAGCGCGGCGATAGAGTGGTGCTGCGCCGCGTCGTAAAGGATCTTGTCGTAGATTTCGTCAGCGAAGATGATCAGGTTGTGCTGGCGGGCGATCTCCACGATCTCCATCAGCAGCTCTTTTGAATAGACCGCGCCCGTCGGGTTGTTCGGGTTGATGATCACAATCCCACGCGTGCGAGGCGTGATTTTCGCGCGAATGTCGTCCAGATCCGGGAACCAGTCAGAGGATTCGTCGCAAAGATAATGTACCGCTTTACCGCTGGAGAGCGATACGGCAGCGGTCCACAGCGGATAGTCCGGCGCGGGAACCAGCATTTCGTCACCGCTGTTCAGCAGCGCCTGCATGGCCTGAACAATAAGTTCGGAGACGCCGTTGCCGATATAGATATCTTCGACGGTAACGTCACGCATACCGCGCGCCTGGTAGTGCTGCATAATGGCTTTACGGGCGGAGTAAAGTCCCTTTGAGTCACAATAGCCTTGTGCCGTAGGCAGGTTGCGGATCACATCAACCAGAATTTCATCCGGCGCTTCAAAACCAAATGGCGCGGGGTTGCCGATGTTGAGCTTCAGAACCTTGTTGCCTTCTTCTTCAAGGCGTTTTGCCTCTTTCAGAACCGGGCCACGGATGTCATAACAGACGTTATCTAGCTTGCTGGATTTTTCGATAGGGGACATGAACCTTTAACCTTTTCGCTATTATTGCCACTCCCTGCCGTGGAAGTCAGCACGGAATAATGTACTCCCCCCACGCTTCGTTTTGAAGGGTGTGCAGAAGAAGATTTTGTGCCCATAGCGAAATTGTGATGAATCGTTTTAACTATTGACTGACGCTTTCACTGCCTTAACGTCATGTACAAACCATAAATAAAGGTTGATTGTGCTACTGATTTATGTGAATTATGCATATTGTTCTGATGGAAAATAAAAAACGCGCAGACAACAAGCAGAAGTTACGCTGGGTGACATTTCGTAAAACCTGAGTGTTGAAGGGACCTTGCAGTAATAGCCCGGAGCGGCTAAAAGTTAATCATGTGAAATTAATGTTAAGTGTTATTAATGAATGACCATAATCTAAATTAAAATTTATTTATTATTAACCAACAAAATGCAACTTTAGTTAATTCTAATAAAATTAGTTTAGAAGCTTAACAAACCTCTTTAATCCTGAATATTGCAATAAGACTTATAAATAAAGTGGATTTGGGTTAAGATGTCTATACGGAAAGCAGTAGAAAGATGCAGTGGTTTTGCATTTTTGAAACTGATTTTTCGATTTAATTGATTGTTATTGTTGGAGTTATCTCTGGCTGGAATGTGTCAAACATCTCCTGCTACGTTGACAGCGCTGCGAAAAAGATGGCAGAAAAAGTGTTACGCCTTTAATGTAATTTACATAATCCTGCGAACATCTAAATATCCTGAACGTTTAAGAGAATAAAAATAACGTCATGAAACGTGCTTTCTGACTGTTGATATAAAGCAGCACAATAACTATCTGTCAGGCAGTCTGCCGGGCCGGGATGCGAGGGAAAACCTTCAGAAGGAATTGCTTAACTGTTACACACAGCTTCAACCCGGGCAGCTCCGCACGAGCAACCTGAAAGTGAATAGATATGATAAATGCAAATCGTCCGATAATGAATCTCGACCTCGATCTGCTGAGAACGTTTGTTGCGGTCGCCGATCTCAACACTTTTGCAGCAGCTGCTGCCGCCGTCTGCCGAACTCAGTCCGCCGTTAGCCAGCAAATGCAGCGGCTGGAGCAACTGGTTGGGAAAGAGCTTTTTGCCCGTCACGGGCGTAATAAGCTCTTAACGGAACACGGTATTCAGCTACTGGGTTATGCCAGGAAAATTCTTCGCTTTAATGATGAAGCATGTATGTCATTAATGTTTAGCAACCTTCAGGGGGTGTTAACCTTAGGGGCATCTGATGAGTCAGCGGATACAATATTGCCGTTTCTTCTCAACCGAATTAGCTCGGTTTATCCGAAGCTTGCGCTGGATGTGAGCGTAAAGCGTAATGCCTTTATGGTTGAGATGTTAAATGAGAACAAGGTCGACCTGGTGGTCACGACGCATCGTCCCGGACAGTTTGATTGTCTGACCTTGCGCACATCGCCAACGCACTGGTATTGCGCAGCGGAATACGTGTTGCAAAAAGGGGAACCCGTACCGCTGGTTTTACTGGACGATCCGAGTCCTTTCCGGGATATGGTGCTTACGGCGTTAAATGAAGCCAACATTCCGTGGCGTCTGGCCTATGTAGCGTCCACGCTGCCCGCGGTGCGTGCCGCCGTGAAAGCGGGTCTTGGCGTAACGGCCCGTCCGGTAGAGATGATGAGCCCCGATCTGCGCGTTCTCGGTAAATCTGATGGTCTCCCAGCGCTGCCGGATACCGAGTATCTGCTTTGCCATAACGCGTCCAGTCATAACGAGCTGGCGAAGGTGGTGTTTGAGGCGATGGAAAATTACCATAACCCATGGCAGTTCGAGCATGTTACCTCCGAAGGGGGGGATGATTCCCTGATCGTTGAAGGTGACTTTGAGTGATCAAAAGCTCAAAATTCTGGTAACAAATTGTAAGTGTAAAAAAAAGCCACTCGTGCCGTTTTCGCACGCAGTGGCTTTTTTTTGCCATTATTATCCTCTTTCGTTACAGGGTTTTCATAAATAAAACATACATATCAAGGGAATAAATGCTTCTGCTTAAATCTTGTTCACTTTCCGTTCTAACTTCATCCATAACCCCTTGATGTTAAAAAAGCAGCAAATATGTTGCCGGTTTTTTGGGTGAATTAACAAAAGCGTGTCTCAGATCAAGAAAATACTCCTATTTGGGGGGAGGAATCGTTGGCAAATCCTGTCAAAATAGGAGGGTTATTTTTTTTACTTCCAAAACGGACACGATTCAACAACATGCATTTGACGAAAAGTCAGGTAACCACCAGGGTTAAAGGGCACCAAATGTTAATGAGAATCGCTCGATGTAATTTAATGTGAAGAAACCTTTGTTAAAGTTGACAATAGGTTATAGAAAGGAGTAAAAAACCCCATCATTTTGCTGTCTACGTCTCATTTCAGACAGTTAGTGTAAGGTTATTTGTTCCTCCCCATGAATCGATGTGATGCCCATCTGCCAGCAAGAGCAGTGTCGTCGGTATCACTTTTGATGAGTAAGCAATGAGTATGTCAACATCCACAGAAGTCATCGCTCATCACTGGGCATTCGCAATCTTTCTTATTGTAGCCATTGGCCTGTGCTGCCTGATGTTAGTCGGCGGCTGGTTCCTGGGCGGTCGCGCCCGTGCAAGGCACAAAAACACACCTTTCGAATCAGGTATTGATTCAGTAGGTTCCGCTCGCTTACGCCTGTCTGCCAAGTTCTATCTGGTAGCGATGTTCTTCGTCATCTTTGACGTGGAAGCGCTCTACCTGTTCGCATGGTCGACCTCCATTCGCGAAAGTGGTTGGGTGGGCTTTGTCGAGGCCGCAATTTTCATTTTAGTGCTACTGGCCGGTCTGGTTTATCTGGTGCGTATTGGCGCGCTTGACTGGACGCCTGCGCGTTCACGTCGTGAACACATCAACCCGGAAAACAGTATCTCTAATCGTCAGCAGTAACAGCGAGGCAATAAGATGGATTATACGCTCACCCGCATAGATCCTAACGGTGAGAATGACCGTTACCCCCTGCAAAAACAGGAGATCGTAACCGACCCCCTGGAGCAAGAAGTCAACAAAAGCGTGTACATGGGCAAACTCGAACATGCCATGCACGATATGGTCAACTGGGGTCGTAAGAACTCCATCTGGCCATACAACTTTGGCCTTTCTTGCTGCTACGTTGAAATGGTGACGTCATTCACTGCGGTGCATGACGTTGCGCGTTTTGGGGCCGAGGTACTGCGTGCTTCCCCGCGTCAGGCTGACCTGATGGTGGTGGCCGGTACCTGCTTTACCAAAATGGCACCTGTTATTCAGCGTCTGTATGACCAGATGCTGGAGCCAAAATGGGTTATTTCCATGGGCGCATGTGCAAACTCCGGCGGTATGTACGACATTTATTCCGTTGTACAGGGCGTTGATAAGTTCATTCCGGTGGATGTTTACATCCCGGGCTGCCCGCCGCGCCCAGAAGCCTATATGCAGGCGCTGATGCTGCTGCAGGAGTCTATCGGTAAAGAACGTCGCCCACTCTCATGGGTTGTTGGCGATCAGGGTGTCTATCGCGCGAACATGCAGTCCGAGCGCGAGCGTAAACGCGGTGAACGTATTGCCGTCACCAACCTGCGTACGCCTGACGAAATTTAATTTGCGCCTGTAGGCCTGGAGAAAACCTTCGCATATCACTACTCAAATAGCGCGAAGCCAGGCTTAACAGTCACCACGGACCATTTGCAATGGTGAACAATATGACCGACTTAACCGCGCAAGAAGCCGCCTGGCAGACCCGGGATCATCTTGATGACCCCGTTATTGGCGAACTGCGCAACCGTTTTGGGCCGGATGCCTTTACCGTTCAGGCGACCCGCACCGGGGTACCCGTTGTTTGGGTGAAGCGTGAACAATTGCTGGAAGTTGTCGATTTCCTCAAGAAATTGCCAAAACCTTACGTCATGCTGTTTGACTTACACGGCATGGACGAACGTCTGAGAACGCACCGCCAGGGTCTCCCTGCTGCGGATTTTTCCGTTTTCTACCACCTGATCTCAATAGACCGCAACACGGATATCATGCTCAAGGTGGCATTGTCTGAAAACGACATGCATCTGCCGACGATCGTCAAACTTTTCCCGAACGCCAACTGGTACGAGCGCGAAACCTGGGAAATGTTCGGCATGACCTTTGACGGCCACCCGCACCTGACGCGCATCATGATGCCGCAGACCTGGACCGGCCACCCGCTGCGTAAAGACTACCCGGCACGTGCGACCGAATTCGATCCGTTTGAACTGACCAAAGCCAAGCAGGATCTGGAGATGGAAGCGCTGACCTTCAAGCCGGAAGACTGGGGCATGAAGCGCGGAACTGAAAACGAGGACTTCATGTTCCTCAACCTCGGTCCGAACCACCCGTCTGCGCACGGTGCATTCCGTATTATTCTTCAGCTTGATGGCGAAGAGATTGTCGACTGCGTCCCTGACATCGGCTACCACCACCGCGGTGCTGAGAAGATGGGCGAGCGTCAGTCCTGGCACAGCTACATTCCGTATACCGACCGTATCGAGTACCTCGGCGGCTGCGTAAACGAAATGCCATACGTGCTGGCCGTTGAGAAACTGGCAGGCATCACCGTACCGGATCGCGTTAACGTGATTCGCGTTATGCTGTCAGAACTGTTCCGCATCAACAGCCACCTCCTGTACATCTCCACGTTCATTCAGGACGTCGGCGCGATGACCCCGGTCTTCTTCGCCTTTACCGATCGTCAGAAAATCTACGATTTGGTCGAAGCCATTACCGGTTTCCGTATGCACCCGGCCTGGTTCCGCATCGGCGGTGTGGCGCACGATCTCCCGCGCGGCTGGGACCGCCTGCTGCGTGAATTCCTCGACTGGATGCCCAAGCGTCTGGCCTCCTACGAGAAAGCCGCGCTGCGCAACACCATCCTGAAAGGCCGTTCCCAGGGCGTTGCTGCCTACGGCGCGAAAGAAGCGCTGGAGTGGGGGACGACAGGTGCTGGCCTGCGCGCGACCGGTATTGATTTCGACGTGCGTAAAGCCCGTCCTTACTCTGGCTACGAGAACTTCGACTTTGAAGTCCCGGTAGGCGGCGGCGTGTCCGACTGCTACACCCGCGTGATGCTGAAAGTGGAAGAGCTGCGCCAGAGTCTGCGCATCCTTGAGCAGTGCCTCAACAACATGCCGGAAGGCCCGTTCAAGGCGGATCACCCGCTGACGACGCCGCCGCCGAAAGAGCGCACGCTGCAGCATATCGAAACCCTGATCACCCACTTCCTGCAGGTTTCCTGGGGTCCGGTCATGCCGGCGCAAGAATCCTTCCAGATGATTGAAGCGACCAAGGGTATTAACAGTTACTACCTGACCAGTGACGGCAGCACCATGAGCTACCGTACTCGCGTGCGTACGCCGAGCTTTGCGCACCTGCAGCAGATCCCGTCCGCCATCCGCGGCAGTCTGGTCTCTGACCTGATTGTGTATCTGGGTAGTATCGATTTTGTTATGTCAGATGTGGACCGCTAATTATGCACGAGAATCAACAACCACAAACCGAGGCTTTTGAGCTGAGTGAAGCAGAGCGTGCCGCCATTGAGCACGAGATGCACCACTACGAAGACCCGCGTGCGGCGTCCATTGAAGCGCTGAAAATCGTACAGAAACAGCGTGGTTGGGTGCCGGATGGGGCGATCTATGAGATCGCGAAAGTGCTGGGTATTCCGGCAAGCGACGTAGAAGGCGTGGCCACGTTCTACAGCCAGATCTTCCGTCAGCCGGTTGGCCGCCATGTGATCCGCTACTGTGACAGCGTCGTCTGCCACATTACCGGCTATCAGGGCATTCAGGCTGCGATTGAGAAAAAGCTCAATATCAAGCCGGGCCAGACCACGTTCGATGGACGCTTTACTCTGCTGCCAACCTGCTGCCTGGGTAACTGCGACAAGGGGCCGACCATGATGATTGATGAGGACACTCACAGCCATCTGACGCCGGAAGCGATTCCTGACCTGCTGGAGCAGTACAAATGAAAACTGTAATTCGTACTGCTGAGACGCATCCGCTGACCTGGCGTCTGCGCGATGACAAACAGCCGGTATGGCTCGACGAATACCAGAGCAAAAACGGCTATGCCGGTGCGCGTAAAGCCCTCGGCGGCATGGCGCCGGACGACATCGTTAATGCGGTGAAAGATTCCGGCCTGAAAGGCCGTGGCGGCGCGGGCTTCTCCACCGGTCTGAAGTGGAGCCTGATGCCAAAAGACGAATCCATGAACATCCGTTACCTGCTGTGTAACGCCGATGAAATGGAGCCAGGCACCTATAAAGACCGCCTGCTGATGGAGCAGCTGCCGCACCTGCTGGTGGAAGGCATGCTGATCTCCGCGTTTGCGCTGAAAGCGTACCGTGGCTACATCTTCCTGCGCGGTGAGTACATCGAAGCGGCAGAAAACCTGCGTCGCGCGATTGCCGAAGCCACCGAAGCCGGCCTTCTGGGTAAAAACATCCTGGGTACCGGGTTTGACTTCGAACTGTTCGTGCACACCGGTGCCGGGCGTTACATCTGCGGTGAAGAAACTGCGCTGATTAACTCCCTGGAAGGCCGCCGTGCGAACCCGCGTTCCAAGCCACCGTTCCCGGCAAGCTCCGGCGTGTGGGGTAAACCGACCTGCGTAAACAACGTCGAAACCCTGTGTAACGTCCCGGCTATCCTCGCCAACGGCGTGGAGTGGTATCAGGGCATCTCCTCAAGCAAAGATGCCGGTACCAAGCTGATGGGCTTCTCCGGGCGCGTGAAGAACCCTGGCGTCTGGGAACTGCCGTTCGGTACCACCGCACGCGAAATTCTTGAAGACTACGCCGGCGGCATGCGCGATGGCCTGAAATTCAAAGCCTGGCAGCCGGGTGGGGCAGGGACAGACTTCCTGACCGAAGCCCACCTTGACCTGCCGATGGAATTCGAAAGCATTGGGAAAGCAGGCAGCCGTCTGGGTACGGCGCTGGCGATGGCCGTCGACCACGAGATCGGCATGGTCTCGCTGGTACGTAACCTGGAAGAGTTCTTCGCCCGTGAGTCCTGCGGCTGGTGTACACCGTGCCGTGACGGTCTGCCGTGGAGCGTGAAGATCCTGCGCGCCATCGAGCGCGGCGAAGGCCAGCCGGGCGATATCGAGACGCTTGAGCAACTGTGTCGATTCTTAGGGCCAGGTAAAACCTTCTGCGCCCACGCACCGGGTGCCGTCGAGCCGCTGCAGAGCGCGATTAAATATTTCCGCGACGAATTCGAAGCAGGCATCAAGCAGCCGTTCAGCAATACCCATTCGATCAATGGTATTCAGCCGAACCTGCTGAAAGCGCGCTGGTAACGACAAGAATTTTGATTAACGCTCGGTTTCGACTGAGCCAACTGGAAGCATGCTAATGGCTACGATTCATGTAGACGGCAAAGAATACGAAGTCAACGGGGCGGACAACCTGCTGGAAGCTTGTCTGTCTCTTGGCCTCGATATTCCGTACTTTTGCTGGCATCCGGCGCTGGGCAGCGTCGGTGCTTGCCGCCAGTGTGCGGTGAAGCAATATCAAAACGCGGAAGACACGCGTGGTCGCCTGGTAATGTCCTGTATGACGCCAGCCACCGAAGGCACCTTTATTTCGATTGATGACGAAGAAGCCAAACAGTTCCGCGAAAGCGTGGTGGAGTGGTTGATGACCAACCACCCGCACGACTGTCCGGTTTGTGAAGAGGGCGGTAACTGCCACCTTCAGGATATGACCGTGATGACCGGTCACAGCTTCCGTCGCTATCGCTTTACCAAGCGTACCCACCGTAACCAGGATCTGGGGCCGTTCATCTCTCACGAAATGAACCGCTGCATCGCCTGCTACCGCTGCGTGCGTTACTACAAAGACTACGCGGACGGTCAGGATCTGGGCGTGTATGGCGCACACGACAACGTCTACTTCGGTCGTACGGAAGACGGCGTGCTGGAAAGCGAATTCTCCGGTAACCTGGTCGAAATCTGCCCGACCGGCGTCTTCACGGATAAAACCCACTCCGAGCGTTACAACCGTAAATGGGACATGCAGTTTGCGCCAAGCATCTGCCAGCAGTGTTCCCTCGGCTGTAACACCAGCCCGGGTGAGCGCTACGGTGAACTGCGTCGTATCGAAAACCGTTACAACGGTACCGTAAACCACTACTTCCTGTGCGACCGCGGTCGTTTCGGCTATGGCTATGTGAACCTGAAAGACCGTCCGCGTCAGCCGGTTCAGCGCCGTGGCGACGACTTCATTACCCTGAACGCTGAACAGGCGATGCAGGGCGCGGCAGATATTCTGCGCCAGTCGAAGAAAGTGATCGGCATCGGCTCCCCGCGCGCCAGCATCGAAAGCAACTTCGCGCTGCGCGAGCTGGTCGGGGCGGAAAACTTCTATACCGGCATCGCCCAGGGCGAGCAGGAACGTCTGCAACTGGTACTGAAAGTGCTGCGTGAAGGTGGTATCCATACCCCTGCGCTGCGCGAAATTGAATCCTATGATGCGGTTCTGGTGCTGGGTGAAGACCTGACGCAGACCGGCGCCCGCGCGGCCCTGGCGGTTCGTCAGGCGGTGAAGGGTAAAGCACGTGAAATGGCAGCGGCGCAGAAAGTGGCTGACTGGCAGATTGCGGCAATCCTCAACATCGGCCAGCGCGCTAAGCACCCTCTGTTTGTAACCAACGTCGACAATACCCGTCTGGATGATATCGCGGCGTGGACCTACTGCGCCCCGGTTGAAGATCAGGCGCGCCTCGGCTTTGCCATTGCCCACGCGCTGGACAACAGCTCACCGGCCGTTGAGCTGGATCGCGACCTGCAAAACAAGGTCGACGTGATTGTTCAGGCCCTCGCAGGTGCGAAGAAACCGCTGATTATCTCCGGAACCAACGCCGGGAGCGCTGAAATCATTCAGGCCGCCGCGAACGTTGCCAAAGCCCTGAAAGGCCGCGGTGCAGACGTCGGCGTGACCATGATTGCCCGTGCGGTAAACAGCATCGGTCTGGGCATGATTGGCGGCGGCTCGCTGGAAGAAGCGTTAAGCGAACTGGAATCCGGTGCCGCTGACGCCGTGGTGGTGCTGGAAAACGATCTGCATCGTCATGCGTCTGCCGCTCGCGTTGACGCCGCGCTCTCCAAAGCGCCGCTGGTGATGGTGATTGACCATCAGCGCACCGCGATCATGGACAAAGCGCACCTGGTGCTCTCTGCGGCAAGCTTCGCAGAAAGCGACGGTACCGTTATCAACAACGAAGGCCGCGCCCAGCGTTTCTTCCAGGTTTATGACCCGGCGTACTACGACAGCAACACCGTGATGCTGGAAAGCTGGCGCTGGCTGCACTCCCTGCACAGCACCGTGCAGAGCCGTGAAGTGGACTGGACGCAGCTCGACCACGTTATCGACGCGGTAGTCGAAAAACTGCCTCAGCTGGCAGGCATTAAAGATGCCGCACCTGAAGCCAGCTTCCGCATCCGCGGCCAGAAGCTGGCGCGTGAACCGCACCGCTACAGCGGCCGTACCGCGATGCGTGCCAACATCAGCGTACACGAACCGCGCCAGCCGCAGGATAAAGACACCATGTTCGCCTTCTCCATGGAAGGGAACAACCAGCCGTCTGCCCCGCGTTCGCAAATCCCGTTCGCATGGGCTCCGGGCTGGAACTCCCCGCAGGCGTGGAACAAGTTCCAGGCTGAAGTGGGCGGCTCCCTGCGCCACGGCGATCCGGGCGTGCGTCTGATTGAAGCTTCCGAAACCGGTCTGGACTTCTTCACCACCGTACCGGCGAGCTTCCAGGCGCAGGACGGTAGCTGGCGTATTGCCCCGTACTACCACCTGTTCGGTAGCGACGAGCTGTCCCAGCGTTCACCGGTCTTCCAGACCCGTATGCCGCAGCCTTACATCAAGCTCAACCCGGCGGATGCCGCGAAGCTTGGCGTTAACGCGGGCGCGAACATCGCCTTTAGCTATGACGGCCAGACCATCAGCCTGCCGCTGATTATTTCTGAAAATCTGACAGCAGGGCAGGTCGGTCTGCCGATGGGTATGCCTGGCATCGCGCCGGTTCTGGCGGGTGCGCGTCTTGATAATCTGCAGGAGGCAAAAGCATGAGTTGGTTAACGCCGGATCTTATCGACATCCTGCTGAGCATTCTGAAAGCGATTGTGATCCTGCTGGTGGTGGTCACCTGCGGCGCGTTCATGAGCTTTGGTGAACGTCGTCTGCTCGGTCTGTTCCAGAACCGTTACGGACCGAACCGCGTGGGCTGGGGTGGTTCACTCCAGCTGGTCGCGGACATGATCAAGATGTTCTTTAAAGAGGACTGGATCCCTCGCTTCTCGGATCGCGTGATCTTTACTCTGGCACCGATGATCGCCTTCACCTCGCTGCTGCTGGCGTTTGCTATCGTTCCGGTCAGCCCGACCTGGGTGGTCGCTGACCTGAACATCGGCATTCTGTTCTTCCTGATGATGGCAGGTCTCGCGGTTTACGCGGTCCTGTTCGCAGGCTGGTCCAGTAACAACAAATACTCGCTGCTGGGTGCGATGCGTGCTTCCGCGCAGACGCTGAGCTACGAAGTATTCCTGGGACTCTCCCTGATGGGCGTGGTGGCGCAGGCCGGTTCATTCAACATGACCGACATCGTCAACAACCAGGCCGACATCTGGAACGTTATCCCGCAGTTCTTTGGGTTTATTACCTTTGCTATCGCGGGCGTGGCCGTGTGTCACCGTCACCCGTTTGACCAGCCGGAAGCCGAACAGGAACTGGCCGACGGTTACCACATTGAATATTCCGGCATGAAGTTCGGTCTGTTCTTTGTGGGCGAGTACATCGGTATCGTCACCATTTCCGCGTTGATGGTAACGCTGTTCTTTGGTGGCTGGCATGGCCCGTTCTTACCGCCGTTCATCTGGTTCGCGCTGAAAACCGCGTTCTTCATGATGATGTTCATTTTGATTCGCGCAGCGTTACCGCGTCCACGTTATGACCAGGTAATGTCCTTCGGCTGGAAAGTGTGCCTGCCGCTGACGCTCGTCAACTTGTTGGTAACGGCAGCTGTCATTCTCTGGCAGCAGCCATAAGGGGCTATAGACCATGACCTTAAAAGAATTACTGGTAGGTTTCGGTACCCAGGTACGCAGTATCTGGATGATCGGCCTGCACGCGTTTGCTAAACGCGAAACCCGGATGTACCCGGAAGAGCCGGTATATCTGCCGCCGCGCTACCGTGGCCGTATCGTGCTGACGCGCGACCCGGACGGTTCCGAGCGCTGCGTTGCCTGTAACCTGTGTGCGGTAGCGTGTCCGGTCGGCTGTATCTCTCTGCAGAAAGCCGAGACGGTAGACGGCCGCTGGTACCCTGAGTTCTTCCGCATCAACTTCTCACGCTGCATCTTCTGCGGTCTGTGTGAAGAAGCGTGCCCAACCACGGCGATTCAGCTGACTCCAGACTTTGAGCTGGGTGAGTACAAGCGTCAGGACCTGGTGTACGAGAAAGAGGATCTGCTGATTTCCGGTCCGGGCAAATACCCGGAATATAACTTCTACCGGATGGCGGGTATGGCAATCGACGGCAAAGATAAGGGCGAAGCAGAGAACGAAGCTAAGCCTATCGACGTCAAGAGCCTGTTACCGTAAGGAGAGGGCAATGGAATTCGCTTTTTATATCTGTGGCCTTATCGCCATCCTGGCTACGCTGCGAGTGATTACGCACACCAATCCGGTGCATGCGCTGCTGTACTTAATCATTTCGCTGCTGGCTATTTCCGGGGTGTTCTTCGCGCTGGGCGCGCACTTCGCCGGTGCGCTGGAGATCATCGTTTACGCCGGGGCCATCATGGTGCTGTTCGTGTTCGTCGTGATGATGCTGAACCTGGGCGGCTCTGAAATTGAGCAGGAACGTCAGTGGTTAAAACCGCAGGTGTGGATTGGCCCGGCAATTTTGTCGGCCATCATGCTGGTGGTGATCGTTTACGCCATTCTGGGCGTGAACGATCAGGGCATCGACGGCACGCCAATTGGTGCGAAAGAGGTGGGTATCACGCTCTTTGGCCCATACGTTCTGGCGGTGGAACTGGCCTCTATGCTGCTGCTGGCAGGCCTGGTTGTGGCTTTCCACGTTGGCCGCGAAGAGCGTGCTGGCGAGGTGCTGAGCAACCGCACTGACGACCGCGCGAAAAGAAAAACGGAGGAGCGCGCATGATCCCCTTAACACATGGACTGATCCTCGCTGCGATTTTATTCGTTCTGGGTCTGACCGGTCTGGTTATCCGCCGCAATCTGCTGTTTATGCTGATCGGCCTGGAAATCATGATTAACGCCTCCGCGCTGGCCTTCGTGGTCGCCGGAAGCTACTGGGGCCAGACCGATGGTCAGGTGATGTACATTCTCGCCATCAGCCTCGCGGCTGCTGAAGCGAGTATTGGCCTGGCGCTGTTGCTGCAGCTCCATCGTCGCCGCCAGAATCTGAACATCGATTCAGTAAGTGAGTTGCGTGGATGAACATGCTTGCCTTAACCATTATTTTTCCGCTGATTGGCTTCGTGCTGCTGGCGTTTTCTCGCGGCCGCTGGTCTGAGAATCTGTCCGCGACCGTTGGCATGGGCTCTGTCGGCCTGGCCGCGCTGGTGACAGCGTATGCGGGTATCGACTTCTTTAACAACGGACGCCAGCCTTTCAGCGTGCCGCTGTGGACCTGGATGTCGGTCGGTGATTTCAACATCGGTTTCAACCTGGTGCTGGACGGCCTCTCGCTGACCATGCTCTCCGTGGTCACCGGCGTCGGCTTCCTGATCCACATGTTTGCCTCCTGGTACATGCGCGGTGAAGAGGGTTACTCCCGCTTCTTCGCCTACACCAACCTGTTTATTGCCAGTATGGTCGTTCTGGTGCTGGCCGATAACCTGCTGCTGATGTATCTGGGCTGGGAAGGCGTGGGCCTGTGCTCTTACCTGCTGATCGGTTTCTACTATACCGATCCGAAGAATGGCGCAGCGGCCATGAAAGCGTTCGTCGTGACCCGCGTGGGTGACGTCTTCCTCGCGTTCGCGCTGTTCATTCTCTACAACGAACTGGGCACGCTGAACTTCCGCGAGATGGTGGAACTGGCGCCAGCACACTTCGCCGCAGGCAACAACATGCTGTGGTGGGCAACGCTGATGCTGCTGGGTGGTGCCGTGGGTAAATCCGCACAGCTGCCGCTGCAGACATGGCTGGCCGACGCGATGGCAGGTCCAACCCCTGTCTCCGCGCTGATCCACGCTGCGACCATGGTCACCGCCGGTGTTTACCTGATTGCGCGTACCCATGGCCTGTTCCTGATGACTCCGGAAATTCTGCATCTGGTGGGTATCGTCGGTGCGGTCACGCTGGTGCTGGCAGGCTTTGCCGCGCTGGTTCAGACCGACATCAAGCGCGTTCTCGCGTACTCCACCATGAGCCAGATTGGTTACATGTTCCTGGCGCTGGGCGTTCAGGCGTGGGACGCGGCCATTTTCCACCTGATGACGCACGCGTTCTTCAAAGCGCTGCTGTTCCTCTCATCCGGTTCGGTGATTCTGGCCTGCCATCACGAGCAGAACATCTTCAAGATGGGCGGACTGCGTAAGTCCATCCCGCTGGTCTATGTCTGCTTCCTGGTGGGCGGCGCGGCGCTGGCGGCACTGCCGCTGATCACCGCGGGCTTCTTCAGTAAGGACGAAATCCTTGCGGGTGCCATGGCGAATGGTCATATCAATCTGATGGTTGCGGGTCTGGTCGGTGCGTTCATGACTTCCCTGTATACCTTCCGTATGATTTTCATCGTATTCCACGGTAAAGAACAAATTCACGCTCACGCAGGGAAGGGGATTACCCACCACCTGCCGCTGATTGTGCTGCTGGTACTGTCCACCTTCGTTGGCGCGATGATTGTGCCACCGCTGCAGGGCGTACTGCCAGACACCACCGAGCTTGAGCACGGTCGCGTTCTGACGCTTGAAATCACCTCCGGTGTGGTCGCTATCGCGGGTATCCTGATTGCGGCATGGCTGTGGCTGGGCAAACGTACGCTGGTCACTGCCGTGGCCAACAGTGCGCCGGGCCGCCTGCTGGGCACCTGGTGGTACAACGCGTGGGGCTTCGACTGGCTGTACGACATGATCTTCGTTAAGCCGTTCCTGGGCGTTGCGTGGCTGCTGAAGCGCGACCCGCTGAACAGCCTGATGAACATCCCGGCGATCCTCTCCCGCTTTGCAGGGAAAGGCCTGCTGTACAGCGAGAACGGTTACCTGCGCTGGTATGTGGCATCCATGAGCATCGGTGCGGTTGTGGTGCTGGCGCTGCTGATGGTATTGCGTTGATCGTTAAGTGAATTTTATTCGAATTCGTTGAAAATCAGGCCCCTGCTGGGGGCCTTAAAAAGGAATGTAAATCGCCATGTTACTACCCTGGCTAATATTAATTCCCTTCATCGGCGGCTTCCTGTGCTGGCAGACCGAACGCTTTGGCGTGAAGATGCCGCGCTGGATCGCGCTGATCACCATGGGATTGACGCTCGCGCTTGGCCTGCAACTGTGGTTGCAGGGCGGTTACTCACTGACCCAGTCTGCGGGCATTCCGCAGTGGCAGTCTGAGTTCATCCTGCCGTGGATCCCGCGTTTCGGCATTACGATCCACCTGGCGATTGACGGTCTGTCGCTGCTGATGGTGGTGCTGACCGGTCTGCTCGGCGTTCTGGCGGTACTCTGCTCCTGGCGAGAAATCGAAAAATACCAGGGCTTCTTCCACCTGAACCTGATGTGGATCCTGGGCGGCGTGATCGGCGTGTTCCTTGCTATCGACATGTTCCTGTTCTTCTTCTTCTGGGAGATGATGCTGGTGCCGATGTACTTCCTGATCGCGCTGTGGGGCCACAAGGCGTCCGACGGTAAAACGCGTATCACGGCGGCAACCAAGTTCTTCATCTATACCCAGGCGAGCGGTCTGGTAATGCTGATTGCCATTCTGGCGCTGGTGTTCGTTCATCACAACGCAACCGGCACCTGGACCTTCAACTACGAAGACCTGCTGAAGACCCCGATGTCACACGGCGTTGAATACCTGCTGATGCTGGGCTTCTTCATTGCCTTCGCGGTGAAAATGCCGGTGGTTCCTCTGCACGGCTGGCTGCCAGACGCGCACTCCCAGGCACCAACGGCGGGTTCCGTTGACCTGGCGGGCATCCTGCTGAAAACGGCGGCCTACGGTCTGCTGCGTTTCGCACTGCCGCTGTTCCCGAATGCCTCCGCGGAGTTCGCACCGATTGCCATGTGGCTGGGTGTGATCGGTATCTTCTACGGTGCCTGGATGGCCTTCACGCAATACGACATCAAGCGTCTGATTGCTTATACCTCCGTTTCCCACATGGGCTTCGTGCTGATTGCTATCTACACCGGCAGCCAGCTGGCGTACCAGGGCGCGGTGATCCAGATGATTGCGCACGGTCTGTCCGCAGCCGGTCTCTTCATCCTGTGCGGCCAGCTGTATGAACGTCTGCACACCCGCGACATGCGTATGATGGGTGGCCTGTGGAGCAAAATTAAATGGCTGCCAGCGCTCTCCATGTTCTTCGCGGTGGCTACCCTGGGGATGCCGGGCACCGGTAACTTCGTCGGCGAATTCATGATTCTGTTCGGCAGCTTCAAAGTGGTACCGGTGATTACCGTGATCTCCACCTTTGGTCTGGTGTTCGCTTCCGTGTACTCGCTGGCGATGCTGCACCGCGCTTACTTCGGTAAAGCGAAGAGCGAAATTGCTGCACAAGAACTGCCGGGGATGTCGCTGCGTGAGCTGTTCATCATCCTGCTGCTGGTCGTACTGCTGGTGCTGTTGGGCTTCTTCCCGCAGCCGATTCTGGATACCTCGCACAGCGCGATGGGCAATATCCAGCAGTGGTTTGTTAATTCTGTTTCTACTACAAGGCCGTAATTCGCCATGACAATAACTCCACAACAACTGATCGCGCTGCTACCGCTGCTGATCGTCGGATTGACGGTGGTGGTTGTGATGCTCTCCATTGCGTGGCGACGCAATCACTTCCTGAATGCCACGCTGTCGGTCATCGGCCTGAATGCCGCGTTAGTCTCACTCTGGTTTGTTGGCCAGGGCGGGGCGATGGACGTCACGCCGCTGATGCGCGTTGACGGTTACGCCATGCTGTATACCGGGCTGGTGCTGCTGGCGAGCCTGGCAACCTGTACCTTTGCTTACCCGTGGCTTGAAGGCTACAACGACAACAAAGAAGAGTTTTACCTGCTGGTACTGATTGCCGCGCTGGGCGGCATTCTGCTGGCGAATGCCAACCATCTGGCCGCGCTGTTCCTCGGTATTGAGCTGATCTCTCTGCCGCTGTTCGGCCTGATTGGTTACGCCTTCCGTCAGAAGCGCTCTCTGGAAGCGAGCATCAAGTACACCATTCTGTCTGCTGCCGCGTCATCCTTCCTGCTGTTTGGTATTGCGCTGCTGTACGCTCAGTCCGGTAACCTCTCCTTCATGGCGCTCGGCAAGAGCCTCGGCGACGGCATGCTGCATGAGCCGCTGCTGCTGGCGGGTCTGGGCATGATGATCGTTGGCCTCGGCTTCAAGCTCTCTCTGGTTCCGTTCCACCTGTGGACGCCAGACGTATACCAGGGTGCGCCTGCACCGGTCTCTACCTTCCTGGCGACGGCGAGCAAAATCGCTATCTTCGGTGTGGTCATGCGTCTGTTCCTGTACGCGCC
Organism: Enterobacter cloacae complex sp. P2B; assembly: GCF_014895985.1. Classification (NCBI taxonomy): domain Bacteria; kingdom Pseudomonadati; phylum Pseudomonadota; class Gammaproteobacteria; order Enterobacterales; family Enterobacteriaceae; genus Enterobacter; species Enterobacter cloacae complex sp. P2B. The sequence goes on from NZ_JADBQQ010000020.1 coordinate 124,999, forward strand.
GGTGGGTGATAGTGAAGCCGTTCGCGTGGTGCTGGGCATCATCGCGTTCGTCTCCATCATCTTCGGTAACCTGATGGCGCTGAGCCAGACCAACATCAAGCGTCTGCTGGGCTACTCGTCCATCTCTCATCTGGGCTACCTGCTGGTGGCGCTGATTGCGCTGCAGAGCGGTGAGATGTCGATGGAAGCCGTGGGCGTGTATCTGGCCGGTTACCTGTTCAGCAGCCTCGGCGCCTTCGGCGTGGTGAGCCTGATGTCCAGCCCGTACCGTGGTCCGGATGCCGATTCACTGTTCTCCTACCGTGGTCTGTTCTGGCACCGTCCAATTCTGTCCGCCGTAATGACCGTGATGATGCTCTCTCTGGCGGGTATCCCGATGACGCTGGGCTTTATCGGTAAGTTCTACGTGCTGGCCGTCGGTGTGCAGGCGCACCTGTGGTGGCTGACTGCCGGTGTCGTTATCGGCTCCGCGATTGGCCTCTACTACTACCTGCGCGTGGCCGTGAGCCTGTACCTGAGCGCGCCTCAGCAGCTCAACCGTGATGCTCCAGGCAACTGGCAGTACAGCGCCGGTGGTATCGTGGTGCTTATCTCCGCGCTGCTGGTGCTGATCTTCGGTATCTATCCGCAGCCGCTGATTGATATCGTGCAGCGAGCGATGCCATTAATGTAAAAACAAAAAACCCGCCTCGGCGGGTTTTTTTATGGTTTGCGCCCTCAGGAGCTAAGCCAGCTGCTTCCGGCTAATCAACGGCCCGTCAATCTTCTTCATTGAGCGGTCCAGCACTTCCTCAATCACCGACGACAGCTCGTTCAGCTCAAACTTCGCCACGTACCCGTCCGCCTTCACCTTGCGAATATGATCTTCGTTGGCGTTGCCGGAAAGGGAGGAGTGGATCACCACCGGAATATCCTTCAGAACCGGGTCGGTTTTGATTTTGCGCGTCAGCGTAAATCCGTCCATCTCCGGCATCTCGAGGTCGGTCAGCACCAGAGCGATCTTATCGGTGATCGGCACGCCCTCAGCCTGCGCCTGCGCGGCCAGAACCCCAATTTTTTCCCACGCGTCTTTGCCGGTGATGTGCAGCTGCGCTGGGATCTCCATCGCCTGTAGACCTTTCTCCAGCATCGAACGCGCCACTTTGGAATCTTCCGCCACAATCGCGACTGCGCCCGGCTTGATGTTGAACTTGGTGGTTTTCAGATTGGTGGCGTGCAGATCGTGGTTGGCCGGGGTGATGTCATACAGGATCTGCTCTACGTCCAGCACCATCGCCAGATCGTTGGTATCCGTTTTCTCATCCAGGCAGGCAATGCTGGTGATATAGCGGCCGCTGACGGCGGTTTCCGCCGCGTGCACCTGCTTCCAGTCCAGACGCATGATGTTTTCAACCGACTCCACGGCAAAGGCCTGCACGCTGCGGGCATATTCGGTGATAAGCAGGATGTTCAGCCCGGTGGTAGGCTTACAGCCCGCCACGGCGGCCAGATCGATCACCGGGATCACCTGATCGCGAATATTCACCATCCCCATCAGCGGTGATTTCATCCCGGCGGGTTTTGTGAATTCCGGCATCGGCACAATTTCACGCAGCTTAAAGACGTTAATGCCAAACAGCTCGGATTTATTTTCGTTCAGAGAGGTGCCAAGACGGAACAGCAACAGTTCAAAACGGTTCGACAGGGTGAGATTCGCCCTGTCATCAATATCTTTCTGGAAATTATCCATTCTACCCTCGAGAGAAATGCTGACCTTTTAATCGTTATCGGCATCCTGAGAGAAAAATGAAGGGCTAAACGCTGACCTTAGCGAAATCTTCGGCCAGCTCGCACGCCGGGAACACCGCCAGGCACTCTGCCAGCAGGCCTGCACAGCCCCGCGCATCGTAGCGGGAACTGACGTGAGTGACGATCAGCCTCCCGACGCCTGCGTCGCGGGCAAGCTGCGCCGCCTGACGCGTTGAGCTATGGCCGCGGCCGTTGGCTTTCTCTTCCATCGCCGTTTCCAGCGTGGCTTCGTGCACCATCACGTCAACGCCCCGGGCAAGCTGAAGGGCGGCAGGGCACGGGGCCGTGTCGCCAAAGATAGCCAGCTTCTTGCCCGGCTCGGGCGCGGCGAGATAATCCTGACCGTTGATGACACGACCGTCCTCCAGCGTGACGGTCTCGCCGTGCTTCAGGCGCTGGAACAGCGGTCCGGGTTTTACGCCCGCGGCCATCAGCGCGGCGGCGTCCAGCGCGCCGGGTTTGTCATGCGCTTCAATGCGATAGCCATAGCACTCAACGGGATGATTCAGCGGCTGAGCGCTCACCTTATAATCACCGTCATCGAAAACCAGGCCTTCGCTAATCTCAACGATCTCCAGCGGATAATCCGTCCATGACCCGCTCAGGCGCAGCGCGGTTTCAACAAATTCACGCACACCCGCAGGCCCGTAAATCGTCAGCGGATTGGCGTTGCCGGCCATGGAGCGGCTGCACAGCAGGCCCGGCAGGCCAAACAGATGGTCGCCGTGCAGGTGAGTAATAAAAATTTTATCCAGCTTGCCGGGGTGATACGCGGTGTGCAGCAGCTGATGCTGCGTCCCTTCACCGCAGTCAAACAGCCACAGCCCGCCGCGGGTGGGGTGCTTAAGATCCAGCAGAATTGCCGTCACGTTTCGTGAGCGGGTTGGCACGCCAGCGGACGTACCCAGAAAAATCAGTTCCATAACGCAATCAGCCCTTTGCCGAACGGGGAGGGGTTTAGTATAACGTGGTGAACCCCAGGAAGGAGAATGAGATGATCCAGTGGCAAGATTTACATCATAGTGAGCTCACCGTTCATTCGCTCTACGCGCTGCTTAAACTGCGCTGCGAAGTGTTTGTGGTTGAACAGACGTGCCCGTATCAGGACATCGACGGCGATGACCTCGTTGGCGAAAACCGCCATATCCTCGGCTGGAAGGATAACGAGCTGGTGGCGTATGCGAGGATTCTGAAAAGCGAGGACGATGTCGAGCCCGTGGTGATAGGCCGGGTCATTATCAGCGGTAACGCGCGGGGTGAGAAACTGGGCTATCAGCTGATGGAAAAAACGCTGGAGTCATGCCAGAAACAGTGGCCGGACAAGGCGTTATACCTGGGCGCGCAGGCGCACCTGCAATCCTTCTACGGTCATTTCGGTTTTATGCCGGTCACAGACATCTACGACGAAGACGGTATTCCGCACATCGGCATGGCGCGGGAAGCGAAACAGGCGTAATGGCGCGTCGTTGTCTATAGTTAGCGGACTGGTGTACTAACATGGAGAAAAATATGTCATTTCAATCCTGGGATACCCGTATCGACGACGACCTGACCTTACTGAGCGAAACGCTGGAAGAGGTGTTACGTTCCTCGGGCGACCCTGCCGATCAGAAATATATCGAGCTGAAAGCCCGTGCCGAGCAGGCGCTCCACGACGTAAAAAACCGCGTCAGCCATGCGTCTGATACTTACTACTACCGCGCCAAAAAAGCGGTTTATCGTGCCGATGATTACGTCCATGAAAAACCGTGGCAGGGCATTGGGGTGGGCGCAGCCGTAGGGCTGGTGCTGGGTCTGCTGCTGGCCCGTCGTTAAGCCGTTTAACCACTCCCTATACGTGGGTACTGATATTTCTTATGGTACCCCGTATAATATGAGGTTTTAACAGGGAGAGGTTCGCGTGAATTCGATTTTCCTCGCGCTGGAACAATTGCGTAGCCATCTTTCGCAAGCGTTACCTGCCACATCCGGCCTGCGTCATTTCGACGTCTCTTTCCCGTTAAACGATGCCTTCGATCCCCTTGCCTGGCTGGGCGAGCAGCAGTGCTATCCCCAGTTTTACTGGCAACAGCGTAACGGCGATGAAGAGCTGGCCGCGCTGGGAGCGGTCGTCCAATTCTCCTCTCTGGCGTTAGCCTCGCAGTTTTTAAGTGCGCAACACGCCCCTGAAGATACCCGAATCTGCGGCCTGAACGCGTTTAACCCGGAGCAGGGCAGCCTCTTTTTACCGCGTCTGCTGTGGCGACGTACCGCTGGCAACGCCACGTTGCGTCTGCAGCTGTGGAGCGACAGCTCGCTTGAGGACGATGCCGACACCGCGCGGGCGTTCTTACAGCAACTGCTCCCCGCCAGACCGATCCGTCCGCTCTCCGTGCAGGTTGAGCGCGAAACCCATCACCCGGAAAAACCGCAATGGCTTAGCCTTATCGGCAAAGCGACAAATACGATTGCACGCGGTGATTTCGAAAAGGTCGTTCTCGCCCGAGCCACCGACCTGCAGTGTAAACAGCGCGTTAACCCCGTCGCGCTGATGGCCGCCAGCCGCGCCCTGAATTTAAACTGCTATCATTTCTGCATGATATTCGACGCCAGCAACGCGTTTCTCGGCTCCACGCCCGAGCGTCTCTGGCGGCGGCGCGGCAAGCTGCTGCGCACCGAAGCGCTGGCGGGCACCGTCGCCAGCCATACTGACGATAAACAGGCGCAGCGTCTGGGCGAGTGGCTGTTGAATGACGATAAAAACCAGCGCGAAAATATGCTGGTGGTGGAAGATATCTGCCAGCGTCTTCAACACCATACGCAGACGCTTGAGGTGTTGCCGGCTCAGGTCATCCGCCTGCGCAAAGTGCAGCACTTACGCCGCTGTATCTGGACCGAGCTCAAGCAGGCCGACGATGAGCTGTGCCTGCACGTGCTACAGCCGACGGCGGCGGTTGCCGGGCTTCCGCGACAGCCAGCGCGCGAGTTTATTCAGCACGTTGAACCCTTTAACCGCGAGTGGTACGCCGGTTCGGCCGGGTATTTATCCCCCGAACAAAGCGAATTCTGCGTGGCGCTGCGCTCGGCGCGCGTACAGGAAGACGCTCTGCGGCTTTACGCCGGAGCGGGCATTGTCAGCGGCTCTGACCCGGAGCAGGAGTGGCAGGAGATCGAAAACAAAGCCGCCGGATTGCGCTCTCTGCTCCTAAGGGATTAATACTGATTCGCGCAATCCCGATTCATATCAAAATTCCAATTTTTTCTATTATTTATACTGTGTCGCATTCTTGATACCGGACAATCTCATGTCAGTAAGTTCTTTTAACCGACGCTGGGCGGCGGTGATCCTTGAAGCCCTGACGCGCCATGGCGTCAGGCACGTGTGTATTGCACCGGGTTCTCGCTCAACGCCGCTGACGCTGGCGGCGGCTGAAAACCGGGCGTTTGTTCACCACACCCACTTTGACGAGCGAGGTCTGGGACATCTCGCGCTCGGGCTGGCGAAGGTCAGCAAAGAACCCGTGGCGGTGATTGTCACTTCCGGTACCGCCGTGGCGAACCTCTATCCGGCCCTGATTGAAGCCGGGTTAACCGGTGAAAAACTGATCCTGCTGACGGCCGACCGTCCGCCTGAGCTAATCGACTGCGGCGCCAATCAGGCCATTCGCCAGCCCGGACTTTTTTCTACGCATCCTTCGCAGACGGTTTCGTTACCGCGTCCCACCCAGGATATTCCTGCAAGCTGGCTGGTCTCCACCGTCGATCACGCCATGGCGACATTGCGCAGCGGGGCGCTGCATATCAACTGCCCGTTTGCCGAGCCGCTGTACGGCGAGCTGGACGATACCGGCCTTGACTGGCAGCGGTCGCTCGGCGAATGGTGGCAGAGCGAAAAGCCGTGGCTGCGCGAGCAGACGCATCTTGAGAGAGCGAAACAGCGCGACTGGTTCTTCTGGCGGCAGAAGCGAGGCGTGGTCATCGCCGGGCGCATGAGCGCCGCCGAAGGCAGGCTGGTCGCCGAATGGGCGCAAACCCTCGGCTGGCCGCTGATTGGCGACGTGCTTTCCCAGACCGGCCAGCCGCTGCCGTGCGCCGATCTCTGGCTGGGTAACGCGAAAGCGGTTACTGAGCTTTCGCAGGCGCAGATTGTGGTCCAGATCGGCGCAAGCCTGACCGGAAAACGTCTGCTGCAGTGGCAGGCGACCTGCACGCCGGAAGAGTACTGGGTGGTGGACGCGCTGGAAGGGCGGCTCGACCCGGCGCACCATCGCGGCCGTCGTCTGGTGAGCAAAATTGATAGCTGGCTGGAACTGCACCCGGCGGAAAAACGTCAGCCCTGGGCGGTGGCGATCCCTGAGCTGTCGCGTCAGGCGTGGGAAATCACCAAAGCGCGCTGTGAGACATTCAGCGAGGCCGGGCTGGCGCACCGTATTCGCCAATACCTGCCAGAACAGGGGCAGCTGTTTGTCGGCAACAGCCTGGTCGTGCGGCTGATCGATGCCTTTTCGCAGCTGCCGGTGGGCTACCCGGTGTACAGCAACCGCGGTGCCAGCGGCATCGACGGGCTGATCTCGACGGCGGCGGGGGTGCAGCGCGCCAGCGCGAAATCGACGCTGGCGATCGTGGGCGATCTCTCCGCGCTCTACGATCTTAACGCGCTGGCGCTACTGCGTCAGGCGTCCGCGCCGTTTGTGCTGATTGTGGTCAACAACAACGGCGGGCAGATTTTCTCCCTGTTGCCAACGCCCCAGAGCGAGCGCGAGCGCTTCTATCTGATGCCGCAGAACGTGCAGTTTGAACACGCCGCGGCGATGTTCAGCCTGAAATACCATCGCCCGGAAAGCTGGGAACAGCTGGAAGCGGCGTTAAGCACCGCCTGGAAGCAGCCGGGCGCGACGCTGATTGAGCTGGTGGTGAACGAGGCCGACGGCGCGCAGACCCTGCAAAGCCTGCTGGCGCAGGTGAGCCAGCTGTGATCCTCTCGGGCGTGCAGCAGGCCGGAAAACCAGGCTATCCCTGGCTGGTCTTTTTGCACGGTTTTTCCGGCGACTGCCGCGAGTGGCAGGCTGTCGGGAAGCAACTCGGCGAGTATTCCCGGCTCTGTCTTGACCTGCCGGGCCACGGTGCGTCCGGGGATATTGCCGTGACGGGGTTCGAAGAGATGAGCACGTTACTTACCCGAACTCTACTTAGTTACAACATACTGAACTACTGGCTGGTGGGGTACTCCCTCGGCGGCCGCATTGCGATGTTTCATGCCTGCCAGCAGCCAAAGGGGCTGCTGGGGGTGATCGTTGAAGGTGGACATCCGGGCCTGCTTGATGAGGATGAGCGTCACGCGCGGTGGACATCCGACCGCCGCTGGGCGACGCGTTTTCGCACCGAACCGCTGGAAAAGGTCTTTACCGACTGGTATCAACAGCCGGTATTTGCTTCCCTCACTGACCACCAGCGCAAGGCGCTTATCGCCCTGCGCAGCCAGAACAACGGCGCGACGCTGGCGAAGATGCTCGAAGCAACGTCGCTGGCCGTGCAGCCCGATTTGCGTGCCGCGATTAGCGTATGCAATTTCCCTTTTGACTATCTCTACGGTGAACGTGACCAGAAGTTCGCGGCCCTGGCCGCTGAACTGGACGCCGTTCGCCATGCGATTCCAAACGCCGGACACAACGCCCACCGGGAAAACCCCGACGCGGTTGCCGCGAGTCTGGCTCAGATACTGCGTCTTCGAATAAAGGACACTCTATGATCTATCCTGATGAACACATGCTTTATGCGCCGATTGAATGGCAGGACTGCTCCGAAGGCTACACCGACATTCGTTACCACAAATCCGCCGACGGCATTGCCAAAATCACCATCAACCGTCCGCAGGTGCGTAACGCCTTCCGTCCGCTGACTGTCAAAGAGATGATTCAGGCCCTGGCGGATGCGCGCTACGACGACAGTATCGGCGTGATCGTGCTGACCGGTGAAGGCGAGAAGGCCTTCTGCTCCGGTGGCGATCAGAAGGTGCGCGGCGACTACGGCGGATACCAGGACGATGCGGGTACGCACCACCTGAACGTGCTGGATTTCCAGCGCCAGATCCGCACCTGTCCGAAACCGGTGGTGGCGATGGTGGCGGGCTACTCCATCGGCGGCGGCCACGTGCTGCACATGATGTGCGACCTGACCATCGCTGCTGAAAACGCCATCTTCGGCCAGACCGGCCCGAAAGTGGGCTCCTTCGACGGCGGCTGGGGCGCTTCCTACATGGCGCGCATCGTCGGGCAGAAAAAAGCCCGTGAAATCTGGTTCCTGTGCCGCCAGTACAACGCACAGGAAGCGCTGGATATGGGCCTGGTGAATACCGTGGTGCCGCTTGCCGATCTCGAAAAAGAGACCGTGCGCTGGTGCCGCGAGATGCTGCAAAACAGCCCGATGGCGCTGCGCTGCCTGAAAGCGGCACTTAATGCCGACTGTGACGGTCAGGCGGGTCTGCAGGAGCTGGCGGGTAACGCCACCATGCTGTTCTACATGACCGAAGAGGGTCAGGAAGGACGCAACGCGTTTAACGAAAAACGCCAGCCGGACTTCAGCAAATACAAACGGAACCCGTAATGCGTCGCGCGCAGGTTTACCGCTGGCAGATACCGATGGACGCGGGCGTGGTGCTGCGTGAACGGCGTTTAAAAACCCGTGACGGCTTCTTCGTGCATTTGCAGCAGGACGAGCAGGAAGGCTGGGGCGAGATTTCGCCTCTGCCGGGCTTTAGCCTGGAGTCGCTGGATGAGGCGCAGTCTGCATTGCTGACGTGGGTAAAGGCGTGGCGTGAGGGCGCAAACCCGGCATTACCGGACGCGCCTTCCGCCGCCTTTGGCATCAGCTGCGCGCTGGCGGAGCTGGACGGTAGCCTGCCGGAAGAGGCTAACTATCGCGCGGCACCGCTCTGCACGGGCGACCCGGACGAGCTGTTCGCGCTGCTCGCCGCCATGCCGGGCGAGAAAGTGGCGAAAATCAAAGTCGGTCTCTACGAAGCGGTGCGTGACGGCATGGTCGCCAACCTGCTGCTGGAAGCAATCCCCGATCTGCACCTGCGTCTGGATGCCAACCGCGCGTGGACGCCGCTTAAGGCGCTGCAGTTCGCGAAGTACGTCAACCCGGCGTACCGCAGCCGCATTGCCTTCCTCGAAGAACCGTGCAAAACCCGTGATGATTCGCGCGCCTTTGCCCGCGAAACGGGGATTGCCATCGCCTGGGATGAAAGCCTGCGCGAGGACGATTTTGAATTTGTCGCCGAGCCCGGCGTTAGCGCGGTGGTGATTAAGCCGACGCTAACCGGCAGCCTGGCGAAGGTGCGCGAGCAGGTCTCGGCGGCGCACGCGCTGGGGCTGACGGCGGTGATCAGCTCGTCGATAGAGTCCAGCCTGGGGCTGACCCAACTGGCGCGCATTGCCGCCTGGTTAACGCCTGACACGGTTCCCGGCCTCGACACGCTGAACCTGATGCAGGCTCAGCTTCTCCGCGAGTGGCCTGCCAGCACGCTGCCGTGCCTCGACGCAGAGGCGCTGGAGCCGTTGCTATGAGTTTTACCGACTGGCCCTGGCGTCACTGGCGCGCGCTTTTTGCCGATAAACCGGCCCTGAGACTGAATGATGAAGCGCTTACCTGGCAGCAGTTGTGCGCGCGCGTCGAGCGCCTTGCGGCAGGGTTTCACCAGCAGGGTGTGGCGGAGGGCGACGGCGTACTGCTGCTGGCCTATAACCACCCGCAAACGCTGCTGGCATGGCTGGCGCTGCTTCAGTGCGGGGCACGTATTCTTCCCGTTAATCCGCAGCTGCCGCGCCCGCTGCTCGACGTGCTGATCCCGCAGATGACGCTGCGCTTTGCGCTGGTGCTGGACGGCAGCTACGACGGCCTTCACGGCCTGAGCATGTGCGAGCCAGCAGATGCGTACTGCGCTGCGTGGCAGCCGTCGCGGCTGGCCACCATGACGCTCACCTCCGGCTCCACCGGGCTGCCGAAGGCGGCGGTGCATACCTGCGCCGCCCATCTTGCCAGCGCCCGCGGCGTGCTGTCGCTGATGCCCTACGGGGATAATGACGACTGGCTGCTTTCGCTGCCGCTGTTTCACGTTTCCGGCCAGGGGATTTTATGGCGCTGGCTGCAGGCCGGTGCGCGCTTAACCGTGCGCGAGAAGCAGCCGCTGGAGCAGGCGCTACGCGGCTGCACCCACGCCTCGCTGGTGCCGACCCAGCTCTGGCGTCTCCTCAATAGCGAAAGCCACATCGCACTGAAAGCGGTGCTGCTCGGCGGGGCGGCCATTCCCGTGACGCTGACGCAAAAGGCCCGGGAACAGGGCGTTCGGACGTACTGCGGCTACGGCCTCACCGAGTTTGCCTCTACCGTCTGCGCAAAAGAGGCTGACGGCGATCCGGACGTGGGCCGTGCGCTGCCGGGCAGAGAGGTGCAGGTCGTTAACGGTGAAGTCTGGATCAAAGCGCAGAGCATGGCTTCCGGCTACTGGCGGGACGGCGCGCTGATACCGCTGACCAACGCGCAGGGCTGGTTTGCCACTCGCGATCGCGGGGAATGGCATGGCGACCGTCTGACGATTTTAGGCCGCATGGACAATCTCTTTTTCAGCGGTGGAGAGGGGATCCAGCCGGAATCGCTGGAGCGCGTTATCGCCGCGCATCCGCAGATTAACCAGGTGTTTATCGTCCCGCTGGATGACGCCGAGTTTGGACAGCGTCCGGTGGCGGTGGTGGAGTGCGAGCCGGGAACGGATATCACCCGTTTCCCGACCTGGGTACAGGGCAGGCTGGCGCGCTTTGAGCAGCCCGTTCACTGGCTGGTGCTGCCGGCTGAGCTAAAAAATGGCGGGATTAAGATCTCCCGCCAGGCGTTAAAGCAGTGGGTCAATGCCCAGCTGTCCGTATAGTTAGCCGATATCCGGCTCCGGTTTGCGCTGGCGACGACGCAGCAGGCGCAACACCGGCGGCACCACAATCACCATGACCGCGAGCGCTAACAGAACCTTCGCGACGCTGCTGTCCCACAGTATCGACACATTACCGTTGCTGATGGACAGGGCGCGGCGCAGGTTCTGCTCCAGCATCTCACCCAGCACAAAGCCCAAAATCAGCGGAGACATTGGGAAGTGCATTTTTCGCAGGATGTAGCCGAACACGCCGAGGACCACCATCAGCACGAGGTCAAACGTGGTGCTGTGCACCGCGTAAACCCCCACCGCAGAGACGGCGGCAATGGCGGGCACCAGGAACCACAGCGGAATCGTCAGCATGCGGGTGAACAGCCCAATCAGCGGGATATTCATCACCAGTAGCATGACGTTGGCGATCAGCAGCGCGGCAATCAGCCCCCAGACAATATCAGGCTGCTCGGTAAACATCGCCGGGCCGGGAGTAATGTTATAGAGCGTCAGCGCGCCCATCATCACCGCCGTGGTGCCGGATCCCGGCACGCCCAGGGTCAGCATCGGGATAAACGAACCGCAGGCCGAGGCGTTATTGGCCGCCTCAGGCGCGGCGACGCCGCGAATATCGCCTTTACCAAAGTTGTCGCTATTGCCGCTGAGCTTCTTCTCGGTCATGTAGGTGATGGCGCTGGCGATAGTGGCCCCGGCGCCCGGCAGGATGCCGACGAAGAAGCCAATCACCGACGAGCGCAGCGTGGCGCCGATGCACTGCGCGCCCTCTTTAGCGCTAAAGAGCATCCGGCCGGTTTTGCGCACCAGCGTCTGCCCGCTGCTAGTATGCTCCAACATCAGTAAGATCTCAGAGACAGAGAACAGGCCGATCACGACGACAATGAACTGCACGCCATCGGACAGGTGAACGCTGTCGAAGGTAAAGCGATAGACCCCGGTGTTGGCATCCACGCCGACGGTGGCTAACCCTAAGCCAATCAGCGCGGATAAAAACGACTTCAGCGGATTTTGCGCCATCATGCTGCCGAGGCAGGCAAAGGCGAACACCATCAGGGCAAAATATTCTGCCGGACCAAACGCCAGCGACCACTGGGCCAGCGCAGGAGCGAACAGAATAATGCCGCCAATGGCAATCAGTGAGCCAAAGAATGAACTGACCGCAGAGATGGAGAGCGCCACGCCGCCGCGTCCCTGCCGCGCCATTGGGTAGCCGTCCAGCGCGGTCATGATCGCCGCCGCATCCCCCGGCACGTTAAGCAGGATCGACGAAATGCGTCCGCCATATTCACAGCCGATGTAGACCGTTGCCAGCAGGATCAGCGCCGATTCCGCAGGCAGATGCAGGGCAAACGCCAGCGGGAGTAAAATCGCCACGCCGTTGATCGGCCCAAGGCCCGGCAGCAGGCCGACAATCGTGCCCACGAAACAGCCGATCAGGGCGATCACCAGGTTTTCCGGGGTCATCGCCACGGCGAACCCCTGCGAGAGGTAAATCCAGGTATCCATAGCGTGCTCCGTTAATTAAGCCAGGCGCCGAGCGGTAACGTCACGTCCAGCAGGCGGTCAAAGGCGTACCACAGTAAAATCCCCATCACCACGCCTGAGATCCCCGCCGCGGGGAGGGTGGCGTTAAATAGCATGCCGATGACCATCGTCAGAATGGCGGTCGCCACCGGGAAGCCGAGCCACTCAAAGCCCCAGGCATACATCAGCAGGACAATCACCATCACCAGCAGACGCTGCAGAATGCGACGCGGCGGCCACTCGACGGTATCCGGGTGGCGAAGCAGCAGCGCCACCGAGCAGAGCAGCATCAGGCCGACGATGCCCATCGGGAAGGGGCGGGGTCCCACGGGTTCATAGCTGTATTCGCTGTGGATCTGCCAGGCGACAAACATCCCGCCAACGCAGAGCAGCAGCCATATCCCGGCAAAAATACGATCGCTCATAGCGCCTCCGGTTATTTCGCCAGGCCAAAGGCTTTCGCCTGTTCGCGGTAGCCATTCACCTGTTTTTTGACGTACTCATCCAGTGGCTTCCCGGTCAGGTTAAACTCAAACAGTCCGCGCAGATCGCGCTGTTTCTTAAACTCTTCGGTCTGCTGGAGCTTGTTGAACGCGTCGACCCACCACTGGTACTCGGCGTCGGTCACTTTTGGCCCGACGAAGAAGCCGCGGATGATCGGCCAGACCAGGTTATAACCCTGTTCTTTGGCGGTCGGGACGTTCGCCAGCTGGCCCGGCAGACGTTTTTCCGAGAAGACCGCCAGCACGCGGATTTTATCCCCGCTCAGGTACGGCACCATCTCGCTGAGATCGCCGGAAACGGCCTGAACGTGGTTGCCCATCAGCGCCGTGACCGGTTCGCCGCCGCCCTCAAAGGCCACGTAGCGCATCTTGTGCGGGTCAACCTTCGCCTGCTGGGCGAGAAGGGCCGCTTTCATCCAGTCCTGGCTGCCGATAGACGCCCCTGCGCCAATCACCACGCTGTTCGGATCTTTTTCCATAGCGGTCAGCAGATCTTTCAGGGATTTCCACGGGGAATCGGCACGCACGGCAATCATTCCGTAGTCGGTGCCGACGGTCGCCAGCCAGCGCACGTCGTCCACACCGTAGCGGCCAAACTTGCCCTGCGACAGGTTCAGCAGCGAGCCGCCGGAGAAGGCCACCACCGTTCCCGCTTCCGCCGGACGTTGCGCGACAATCGCGTTATAGGCCACCGCGCCCACGCCGCCTGGCATGTAGGTGACGCGCATCGGTTTCTCAATGGCCTTCGTCTCCAGCAGGCTGACCTGAATAAGCTTGCAGGTGAGATCGAAACCGCCGCCCGGTTTGGCCGGGGCGATACATTCGGTACGGGACGGAGCGTCCTGGGCCTGAACGACAGAGGTACTCAACAGCAATACGCTTGCAGCAAGGGTAGAAAGTAATTGTTTTTTCATCGTTTATCCTCACGCCGGGGGAACGGGTCTTTTTTTCTGATTATGTGAACCACCTTGTAGCGGTTCCGTTGCGTGATTGTTAAAACAATAACCTTTCATTTCCCTTTCAACGGGACACCAACTTTACAGGATGTGACATGCGTCTCTTACTCGCAGAAGATAATCGTGAGCTGGCCCACTGGCTGGAGAAAGCGCTGGTGCAGGAAGGCTTTGCCGTGGACTGCGTCTCCGACGGACGTGCCGCCGACCATCTGCTGCAGGGTGAAAACTACGCGGTCGCTATTCTGGACATCGGCATGCCCGGTTTTGACGGCCTGGAAGTGGTCCACCGCCTCAGAAAACGGGGGCAAACGCTGCCGGTGCTGTTTCTTACCGCCCGCAGCAACGTGGCGGATCGGGTGAAGGGACTGAACGCCGGGGCAGATGACTATCTGCCAAAACCGTTTGAGCTGGAGGAGCTTGACGCGCGTCTGCGCGCCCTGTTGCGCCGAAGCGAGGGTCGAACGCAGGAGCGCCAGCGCCTTGGGGAGCTGGAGTATGACGACGAGGGCTTTTTCCTGCTGCGCGATGAACCGCTTTCCCTGACGCCGCGGGAGCTCTCCCTGCTGAAAGTGCTGATGCACCGCCGGACCCGTCCGGTTTCACGACAGCAGCTTTTCGACCAGGTGTTCAGCCTGAACGACGACGTCAGCCCTGAAAGCATCGATCTCTATATTCACCGGTTGCGTAAGAAGCTGACCGGCAGCGGCGTGCGGATCACCACCCTTCGGGGGCTTGGGTACGTGCTGGAGTGCGGCGATGAGGTGGGTTAAGCCGCAGTCGCTCTATCTGCAGCTGTTGCTTTTCCTGGGTCTGCCGCTGCTGCTGCTGTGGGGATTGTCGGCCTTTAACAGCTACGTTAGCGCGCTGCAGGCGGCCACGCAGGCCTACGATCGCACGCTGTTATCCTCTGCCCGCACCATTTCCGAGCGGCTGGAGGTGCGCAACGGCAGGCTGGCGGTGGGCGTGCCCTGGGTTGTGCTCGACAGCTTTGAGCTCAACATGAACGACCGGCTCTACTATAAGGTGGTCGACCCCGACGGCCGGGTGATCTCCGGCTATGACGATCTGCCGAAGATGCCGCCTGCGACGTCGCGCACCACGCTCTATCCGGCGCTGGCCTGGTTTTACCACACTGAATATCGCGGCCAGGCGATTCGGGTGGCGCGCCTGCTGCAGCCCGTAAATGAAGATAATGTTTTTGGCATGGCGGAGATTTACGTCGCCGAGACGCTCCAGTCCCGCCGCTATCTCGCCAGCCAGCTGCTCTTTTCATCCTGGGTTTCACAGGGGCTGCTGGTGCTGCTGACGCTGGTGCTGACCGCATGGCTGCTGCGCCGCGTGCTGCGCCCAATGCGCCAGCTTTCGTCACTGATGGTGCGGCGCGAGCCGGGCCTGCTCGCACCGCTGCCGGAGCTGCTGCCCTGGTCGGAGACCCGGCTGCTGATAGTCGCCTTTAACCGCTATATCGACCGGCTGCGCGGCGTGCTTTCGCGTCAGGAACGCTTTAACGCGGATGCGTCGCACCAGCTCAAAACGCCGCTGGCGGTGCTTAAAACCCAGGTCTCCGTCGCCCTCGCGCGTCAGGATCCCGCCCTGTGGCAGGAGAGCCTGCGGGCAATGAATGCCACCCTGGACGACACTATCGTGCTCACCGAACGGCTGCTGCAGCTTTCAGCGGTGAAGGGAAAAGAGCAGGGGGATCGTCATTTTACGCCTGTGGATCTGGTTCAGGTGGTGCAGAACTGCTGCTTTTCCCGGCTGGCGCAGGCGCGGAGCAAGGCGATCGATTTAGGATATGACGGTGTACAGCAGCCAGTCACGATCGAAGGCGATGACGTTCTGCTGGGCGAGCTGTGCGCCAACCTGCTGGAGAACGCGATTAAATATACGCCTGCAGGCGGGACCGTGACCGTATTCCTGCGCGTGGATGGCGGCGCCGTTGAGCTGAGCGTTGAGGACAGCGGCCCCGGCATTGAAGAGGATCAGATCTACCAGGCGATGCAGCCTTTCCACCGTCTGGACAACGTCGGGAACGCCGCCGGTTCCGGGATTGGGCTGGCGCTGGCGGGGGATATCGCCCGGCTGCACCGCAGCCATTTGCAGCTGACTCGCAGCGAAACGCTGGGTGGCCTTTGCGTCAAAATGCGCTTTCTGCTGCTTACGTAAAAAAGCCGGGGGTTTCAAATCGTTACAATCTTCCTGTCCGCCGCACGCAGAGTGCTTGATCCCCCGGAGACTCAGGTTAAAATCTCGCGGTTTTGGGGACTTCTCTATAATTATGCAGGATCGCGACAATGAAAAAAGTGGCATTACTGGGCCTCGGCCTGATGGTTGTATCTGCGGCGGCTAACGCCATTAGCATTAATGGTTCGGCGGGTCAGGACTATACCCACCTCGGTTTTGGCATGGGTACTGACACCTCCGGTCTGGCAATGACCGGCGGCTGGACGCACAACGATGACGACGGCGACGCGGCAAGCCTCGGCCTCGGTCTGAATATTCCTCTTGGCCCATTCCTGGCCACCGTTGGCGGTAAAGGTATCTACACCAACCCAAATGACGGTGATGAAGGGTACGCAGCGGCAGTGGGCGGCGGCCTGCAGTGGAAAATTGGCGACAGCTTCGGCCTGTTTGGCGAGTACTACTACTCTCCGGATTCCCTCTCCAGCGGTATCGACAGCTATGAAGAAGCCAACGCCGGCGCGCGCTGGACCATCATGCGTCCGATTACCATCGAAGCGGGCTACCGTTATCTGAACCTGGCCGGTAAAGACGGCAACCGCGATAACGCGCTGGCTGACGGCCCGTACGTGGGCGTGAGCGCAGGCTTCTAATCGTTCCGGCGCGGCGTTCCGTCGCGCCAGTTTCTCTCATCTCCACCCCGCGTTTGCGCTATAGTGTTTTGACCAAATAAGCGGGAGAACACAATGATTAACGTGGAGATGTTATCCACCGGCGACGAAGTGCTGCACGGACAGATTATTGATACCAATGCTGCCTGGCTTGCCGATCTTTTCTTTGAGCAAGGATTACCGTTAACGCGCCGCAATACCGTGGGCGACAATCTGGAGTCACTGGTCGCTGTTCTGCGCGAGCGCAGTGAACAGTGCGACGTGCTGATCGTGAACGGCGGGCTCGGCCCCACCGGTGACGATCTCAGCGCGCTGGCCGCCGCGACCGCAAAAGGCGAAGGGCTGGTGCTGCACGAGGCGTGGCTTTCGCAGATGGAACGCTTCTTCTCCGAACGTGGCCGCGTCATGGCCCCCAGCAACCGCAAGCAGGCTGAAATTCCCGCCAGCGCCGAGCTGGTTGATAACCCGGTCGGTACCGCCTGCGGGTTTGCCATGCAGCTGAACCGCTGCCTGATGTTCTTCACGCCGGGCGTACCCTCCGAATTTAAGGTAATGGTCGAGCAGCAGATCCTGCCGCGCCTTCGCCAGCGTTTTACTCTGCCTGAACCTCCGCTGTGCCTGCGCCTGACCACCTTTGGCCGCTCGGAAAGCGATCTGGCCCAGAGCCTTGACCACCTTCCGCTGCCGCCGGGCGTCTCCATGGGTTATCGCTCCTCTATGCCGATCATTGAACTCAAATTAACAGGACCGGCCACGCAGAAAGAGGCGATGCTGGCCCTGTGGCCTGAGGTGCAGCGCGTGGCGGGCGAAAGCCTGATTTTTGAAGGGACGGAAGGGTTGCCTGAGCAGATTGCAAAACATCTGCAGACTCGCCAGCTCAGCGTGACCTTAAGCGAGCAGTTCACCGGTGGCCTGCTGGCGCTGCAATTGTCGCGCGTCAACGCCCCGCTGCTCGCCAGCGAAGTTGTTCCGTTTCAGCAGGAGACCCTGGCGCAAACCGCCCGCTGGGCTTCCGAAAGAAGGGTGAAGCATTTTGCCGGTCTGGCGCTGTTTGTCGGCGGGCTGGATGAGGATTACCTCAACTTCGCGCTGGCGACGCCGGAAGGCACCTGGGCGCTGCGGGTAAAAATGAGCATCACCCGCCACAGCCTGGCGGTGCGTCAGGAGGTGTGCGCCATGATGGCGCTGAATATGCTGCGCCGCTGGCTCAACGGCAAAGAGGTCGCCAGCGAGCACGGCTGGATTAACGTTGTCGAGTCGCTGTTCGTTGAGTAATGCCTGTGCCGGGGTCTTTCGCCCCGGCAACGTTCAGCCCAGCGCTTTCGCCAGCAGGGTAATCGGATGTTCGCAGCGCTTGCTGGTGGACATCTCAATCTGCCATTTACAGGTTTCGCAGTCCGTCACCACGATATCCGCGCCGCTCTCTTCAATCTGGCGGAACAGCGGGGCGCCAATTGCCTGCGAGGTTTCGTAGTTTTCACGCTTAAAGCCGTAGGTGCCTGCGATGCCGCAGCAGCGCGAATCCAGCACCGTCAGCTCCAGCCCCGGAATTAACCGCAGCAGCTCCAGCGTATAAAGCGACCAGCCCATTTTCTCCATATGACACGGGGTGTGATAGACCACCTTCAGCGGCAATGTTCCCAGCGGCAACGTCTTTCCGCTGTCCAGCTTGCGCCAGAGGAAGCGCGTCGCCAGCTCGATGTGCTCGCGCAGTCCGGCGTTATCCACGTCCAGCAGGTGCGGATACTCATCGCGCAGGGTGAAGGTGCAGGTGGACGACGTCGCCAGCACCGGCATGCCTTTATCCACAATCGCTTCGCGCAGGGAGGTGACGTTGCTTTTGGCCTGCCTGCGCGCTTTATCGGTAAACCCGTTGGCAATCAGCGGCACGCCGCAGCACTTCTCTTTGCTAAGCAGCTGTACGCCGGTTCCCATGGCGTTCAGCACCTTCAGCAGGTCTTTTCCCAGCTGCGGGTGGTTGTAGTTCACATAGCAGCCGTGGAAAAAGGTTACCCGATCGTCGTACTGCGCCTGCTGCTCCGCGACGGTTTTATACCAGCGACGGAAGGTGCCGTGAGAATATTTTGGCAGGCTGCGGTGATGGTCTATTTTAAGCGTGGCATCCAGCAGCTGACGCACCGGCTTGAGTGAGGTTGCGGCATTCACCAGCGGGGCAAACGGCGTGGAGACGCTGCCCATCAGATCGGTATGGCTCAGGATCGCATCGCGCAGTGTCGGCTTTTGCGTGCTGTAGCGCGCCCTGGCGCGCTGGATGATGTCGCCGATTTTTACGTCCGACGGGCAGGCGACCTCGCAGCGCTTGCAGTTGATGCAGTATTTCAGCGCCTCGTCGTACAGCCTGCCGTCCTTCAGGCGCAGGCGCTCGCCGTCCGGCCCGGCCTGCTTTGGCCCAGGGTAGCGCGGGTTTACGCCGCTGACCGGGCAGACGGTGGTACAGACCGTGCATTTAATGCAGCTTTCGAAACGGGTGTCATTCATTGTTCAGCCTCCACGCGCTGGATAATCTGCTCGGCTACATACAGCGCCGTGACGGCGCAAACCCCGCCGCCGCATCCCTGGGGGATCGGATCGTATCCGCCCAGCAGCGAGCCGATGGCAAAAAGATTATCGGCGGGCATACCGGAAAGCTGCGGATGTAGCCGGTTATCGACAATTACGCCAAACTGCTGCCAGGGCTGCGGCGTGAAGAAATCACACTGATACCAGTCCGTGCGGGAAGCGGTTTGCCGCACATCCAGCCCCATAATCGCTTCCCGGATGCCCTCCCGGCTGCTCAGCAGCCCGTTGCTGAAGAAGCTTCCGCTCGCCAGCACCGTATAGCGGGCGCGAAGCGGAATATCCTCGTGGTTGCGCGTCCAGATTTCGCTCACCGCGCCGTCGGTCAGGGTGATTTTTTTCACCTCGTCACCCGCCATCCACACGCCGCCCTGCGCAACAAACTGGCGCTGAAGCTGGGTGTGCAGACGAATGCCGGGTACGGAAGGGGGAAGCGTCGGCAGTAAACCGAGCGTGCAGGGCAGACGATCCGAGAGCCAGCGCCAGAGCCGGTTGTCGTTTAAACCAAAGCAGGCGGGCATTAACAGGGCATCGCAGGTTTCACCGAGCGGCCTGAGCGCGTCATACAGCAGCGGCCATTTGTCCTCGTTATCCAGAAAACGGGCGATATTCACCGCGCGAAACTCGCTCGGGTTATCGCGCAGGATATCCAGCTCGGGCAGCTCTATTTCTGCCGTGTCGGCGTTGATGCCCTGGCGACAGAGCGAGGCCGCAGCGAGATGGGGTTGAAAATCCAGAAAGCCGCTAATACCCACCACCCGCACTCGTCCCGCGTTGACGGGGGCCACGGGGACTTCCTCCGGGCTGAGCCACGCGGAGCGCAGGGTGCCGAGCGGCGTGATGCGCTGGTGATTTTGCCTGGCGCTTCCCTTCAGACGCGCGCCGCAGCCCGCCAGCAGCGCTTCGGCTTCCAGCGCAAAGCGGTCAATATGCTGCGCGCCAACCAGGTGATAGGGGTGCTCCGGCGGCAGCCTGTCGCGGTACGCTTCGTCCACCAGATCCAGCGATCCCGACGAGAAGTGCAGGGCGCTCTGGCCGCGGGTGATAATGGCACAGCGCAGCCCCTGCTTCGTGAGTTTGATGCCGCAGAGCAAGCCTGCCAGCCCGCCGCCGACGATTACGGTATCAAATTTCATCGTGTTGCTCCTTCTCCAGGCCGCAAAGCCCCTGATAGACCCAGCGGGTAAATTCGCTTTCGCGCAGGGCATCGCCCCAGGCGACAGGCTGAATGCCTTTCCAGCGCTCGTTCAAAAACGCGCTGAGCTGATCGAGCGACTGGGTGGCGGTGGTGGTATGAAAACGCTGCAGCAGCCCGGCGGCACGGCAGGCGCACAGCTCGCCCTGACAGGTCCCCATTCCGACGCGGGTGCGGCGGCGGAGATCCAACAGGCTGTTGACCGTCAGGTTCTCTACCGCGTACTGCACTTCGCCTGCGGTAACGGCTTCGCACTCGCACACCAGGCTGCGGCTCAGTCGTCCTTCACCGAGCCACTGCGGCGTTCTGTCGCCGTGGCGGTAGATGGCCGAACCGCGCAGTGGCGCGGGCAGGGAGATGATTTTTTGCAGCGTTTTTTCGGTAGACTGGCGCGATCCCGGCAACGGCTGTTCTGCGGTAACGCACGGTTCGGTATTTCCGAGCTTGCGGCAGACGGCATCGGTCGCCCACTCGGCCATCAGCCGGTAGGTCATCAGCTTGCCGCCGGTAATGGTGATAAACCCGTCCATGCCGTCGCGCTCGGCGTGATCGAGCAGCACGATGCCCCGGCTGACGTTACGTCCGCTCGGATCGTTATCGCTGGCGACAAGGGGACGCACGCCCGCGTAGGCGCGCAGGATACGCGTCTGCGCCATCACCGGCGCCAGCTTTTCCCCTTCGCGCAGCAGAATATCCACTTCTTCGGCGGTGACCCGGTTGACGTCAATGTCGCTGTAGTCAACGTGCGTTGACGTCGTACCGATGAGCGAAATGGTGTCGCCCGGCACCAGAATGTCGGCGTCAGACGGTTTGCGGCAGCGGTTGATGACGTGGTTATTGATGCGGTGGTCAAGGATCAGCAGCGAACCTTTGGCCGGGAACATGCGGATGGATAAGTCGGCGTATTCCGCGATGCGCTGGCCCCAGATCCCCGCCGCGTTGACCAGCACGGCGGCGTGCAGCTCGCTGTGCTCGTTGTACTGTGTATCAAACACCCGCACGCCGCAGATGCGATGACCCTCGCGGATAAGCCCGGTCACTTCATGTCCGGTCAGAATGCGCGCGCCATGCTCGCGGGCGTCCAGCATGTTGGCGGCGGTCAGGCGGAACGGATCGACGGTGCCGTCAGGCACCTTCACCGCGCCGATCATTGTCGGGTTCACCGACGGCTCCAGCCGCCGGGCCAGCGCCGGATCCATAGCCTCAGCCTGAATGCCCGCTGCAGTACAGGCGGTTATGAAGGTTGACTGAAAGGCGAGGTCATCTTCGGGAAGGGTAATAAAGAGGCCGTCGGTCGGCTCTATGCAGTGTCGGGCGATACGCTTGAGGATCTGGTTTTCAGCGATACATTCGCGCGCGGATTCACCGTCGGTGACCGCATACCGCGCGCCGCTGTGCAGCAGGCCGTGGTTACGTCCCGTCGCGCCGGTGGCGATATCGTGGCGCTCCAGAAGCGTGACGCTTAAGCCGCGAAGGGCGCAGTCGCGTGCGATGCCGGCGCCGGTTGCGCCACCGCCAATGATAATCACATCGCTGTAGCGTGGATCGTGAATTGTCATTGCCTTTCCTCTATGTTCGTTTTTTAGCATTTAGCCACATAGATCGTGTGGTTTGTTTGATTTCGAACATAAACGCGCGAAATTCGAAACTGAAACGTGATTTCATGCGCTTTTTTGCGCATTCTGTCATATTTCTGTAACAATCTGTGCGTTGATTCACAGTAACAAACCGCATGTTTTTTTAACATCCCCGCCTCTGTAACCGGGCGCGAGATGCCTGGTCATTTTTTGAAAGGCCACGGAGGCTGTTATGCTCAGTATCTTCAAACCTGCGCCACATCGGGCGCGACTGCCAGAGGCAGAGATCGATCCTCTCTACCGCCGTCTGCGTTGGCAAATCTTCCTCGGGATCTTCTTCGGGTATGCGGCGTACTATCTTGTACGTAAAAACTTTGCGCTCGCCATGCCGTATCTGGTGGAGCAGGGCTTCTCTCGCGGCGACCTGGGCTTCGCGCTGTCGGGGATCTCCATCGCCTACGGTTTTTCTAAATTCATCATGGGTTCCGTGTCGGACCGTTCGAATCCGCGCGTGTTCCTGCCCGCCGGTCTGATCCTCGCGGCAGCGGTCATGCTGTTCATGGGCTTTGTGCCGTGGGCGACGTCCAGCATTGCCATCATGTTCGTGCTGCTGTTCCTCTGCGGCTGGTTCCAGGGGATGGGGTGGCCACCGTGCGGACGTACCATGGTGCACTGGTGGTCGCAGAAGGAGCGTGGCGGCATTGTGTCGGTGTGGAACTGCGCGCATAACGTCGGGGGCGGGCTTCCACCTCTGCTGTTCCTGCTGGGGATGGCCTGGTTCAACGACTGGCACGCGGCGCTCTACATGCCTGCCTTTGGTGCTATTCTGGTGGCGATTATTGCCTTCGCCCTGATGCGCGACACGCCGCAGTCCTGCGGGCTGCCGCCAATCGAAGAGTACAAAAATGACTATCCGGATGACTACAGCGAGAAGCACGAAGAAGAGCTGACCGCGAAACAGATCTTCATGAAGTACGTGCTGCCGAACAAGCTGCTGTGGTACATCGCGGTGGCGAACGTGTTCGTATACCTGCTGCGCTACGGCATCCTTGACTGGTCCCCGACCTACCTGAAAGAGGTGAAGCACTTCGCGCTGGATAAATCCTCCTGGGCGTACTTCCTGTATGAATATGCCGGGATCCCGGGCACGCTGATTTGCGGCTGGATGTCGGACAAAGTGTTTAAAGGCAACCGCGGCGCAACGGGCGTGTTCTTTATGACCCTGGTAACCATCGCGACTGTCGTTTACTGGCTTAACCCGCCGGGTAACCCATCAGTAGACATGGCCTGTATGATCGTTATCGGCTTCCTGATTTACGGCCCGGTGATGCTGATCGGTCTGCACGCGCTTGAGCTGGCGCCGAAAAAAGCGGCGGGCACGGCGGCAGGCTTTACCGGTCTGTTTGGCTACCTCGGTGGTTCCGTCGCGGCGAGCGCTATCGTGGGCTACACCGTTGACTTCTTCGGCTGGGACGGCGGCTTTATGGTGATGATCGGCGGCAGCGTGCTGGCGGTTCTGCTGCTGGTTGTTGTGATGATCGGCGAGAAACGTCACCACGCGGAAGTGCTGGCGCGTCGTCAATAAGGAGCATTGCGATGAAATTAACTCCATTAACCACCGGCCTGCTGCTGGCAGGCCTGATGACTGGCTCTGCCCTGGCGGCCGATAAAATCGTTATCGCCCACCGCGGTGCCAGCGGCTATCTGCCGGAGCATACGCTGCCGGCGAAAGCGATGGCCTATGCCCAGGGGGCGGATTACCTGGAGCAGGATCTGGTGATGACGAAGGACGACCAGCTGGTCGTCCTGCATGACCACTATCTTGACCGCGTCACGGACGTGGCGGAGCGTTTCCCGGACCGCGCGCGCAAAGACGGTCGTTACTACGCCATCGACTTTACCCTGGATGAAATTCGCTCTCTGAAGTTTACCGAAGGCTTTGAGATTGAAAACGGCAAGAAGGTGCAGGTCTACCCGGGACGCTTCCCGATGGGCAAATCTGACTTCCGGATCCATACCTTCCAGGAAGAGATTGAGTTTGTTCAGGGGCTGAACCACTCGACCGGTAAAAATATCGGTATCTACCCGGAAATCAAAGCGCCGTGGTTCCACCATCAGGAAGGGAAGGACATTGCCGCGAAGACGCTGGAGGTGCTGAAACAGTACGGCTACACCAGCAAGAAGGATAAAGTTTACCTGCAGTGTTTTGACGCCGCCGAGCTGAAGCGCATCAAAACCGAGCTGGAGCCGAAGATGGGGATGGATCTCAATCTGGTGCAGCTGATTGCCTACACCGACTGGAACGAAACCCAGGAGAAACAGCCGGACGGGAAGTGGGTGAACTACAGCTACGACTGGATGTTCAAGCCGGGCGCGATGAAGCAGATTGCTCAGTACGCTGACGGCATCGGGCCGGATTATCACATGCTGGTGGCGGAAGGCTCAACGCCTGGCCACGTGAAGCTGACGGCGATGGTGAAAGAGGCGCACGCCAGCAAGATGCAGGTGCATCCGTACACGGTGCGTGCCGACCAGCTGCCGCCATATGCCACCGATGTGAATCAGCTTTACGAGGTGTTGTATAAGCAGGCGGACGTGGACGGGCTGTTTACGGATTTCCCGGATAAAGCGGTGACGTTCTTAAAATAGAAAAAGGGCCGTAAGGCCCTTTTTTACATCTCAATCTCAATATCGCCTTTTGCCCGGCAGCAGCAGGGCAAAATTTCCCCTTCACTGATAAAGGCCAGCGGTTCGGTCAGCCAGTCCACCTGGCCTGCGACCAGACGGCAGCGGCAGGAGCCGCAATAGCCTTCACGACACTGGTACTCTACCTCCACCTGATGCGCTTCAAGCGCCACCAGCAGGGAAGGGTGCTCTTCCTGGCACAGCAGTTCGGTGCCAGAAAGGCTCAGCGTTACGCGCGTCATCAGAGCTGGAAGTCGCTCAGGTCGTCGGTGTTGACTTCAGAATCAATCTGACCGACCAGATAAGAGCTCACTTCCACTTCCTGCGGCGCAACCTGCACGTTATCGGATACCAGCCAGGTGTTGATCCACGGAATCGGGTTAGAGCGCGTCTGGAACGGCAGGTCCAGACCAACCGCCTGCATGCGGATGTTGGTGATGTACTCCACGTACTGGCACAGAATATCTTTGTTCAGGCCAATCATGGAGCCGTCGCGGAACAGGTAGTCTGCCCACTCTTTCTCCTGCTGCGCCGCCAGCACGAACAGGTCGTAGCACTCCTGCTTGCACTCTTCGGCGATTTCCGCCATCTCCGGGTCGTCCGTACCGCTGCGCAGCAGGTTCAGCATGTGCTGGGTGCCGGTCAGGTGCAGGGCTTCGTCACGAGCGATCAGACGGATGATTTTGGCGTTGCCTTCCATCAGCTTGCGCTCGGCAAAGGCGAAGGAGCAGGCGAAGCTCACGTAGAAGCGGATCGCTTCCAGGGCGTTAACGCTCATCAGGCAGAGGTACAGCTGCTTTTTCAGCGCGCGCAGGTTCACGGTAACGGTTTTGCCGTTCACGCTGTGGGTGCCTTCGCCCAGCAGATGCCAGTAGCTGGTCATCTCGATCAGCTCGTCGTAGTAGTGCGCAATGCCTTCCGCGCGCTTCTGGATCTGCTCGTTAGTGACGATATCGTCAAACACCACCGCCGGATCGTTCACGATGTTGCGGATGATGTGGGTATAAGAGCGGGAGTGGATCGTCTCAGAGAACGCCCAGGTTTCCACCCAGGTTTCCAGCTCAGGAATCGAGATCAGCGGCAACAGCGCCACGTTCGGGCTACGGCCCTGAATGGAGTCCAGCAGCGTCTGGTACTTCAGATTGCTGATGAAAATATGCTTTTCGTGATCCGGCAGCGACTGGTAATCAATACGGTCGCGGGAAACGTCAACTTCTTCCGGACGCCAGAAGAAGGAGAGTTGCTTTTCAATCAGCTTTTCGAAGATGTCATATTTTTGCTGATCGTAGCGTGCCACGTTGACCGGCTGGCCGAAGAACATTGGCTCTTTGAGCTGGTCGTTTTTCGTCTGTGAAAAGGTGGTATATGCCATGAGTATGTCCTGTCTTACGAAATAAAGGCGGGGATATCCCCGCCCTTCATTAGATCTTACATGCGCCGCTTTCGCAGCCATCGTCCTGAATTGACGGTACCAGGTCGTCCTGCGCGTCTTCTGCACCGTCACGGGTGTTGTGATAGTACAGCGTTTTCACGCCAAATTTGTAGGCGGTGAGCAGGTCTTTCAACAGCTGCTGCATCGGTACCTTGCCGGACGGGAAGCGCGTCGGGTCGTAGTTAGTATTGGCAGAGATCGACTGGTCGATAAACTTCTGCATGATACCCACCAGCTGCAGGTAGCCGTCGTTGTTTGGCATCTCCCACAGCAGTTCGTAGTTGTTGCCCAGCGTTTCGTAATCCGGCACCACCTGACGCAGCACGCCGTCTTTCGACGCTTTAATGCTGACGTGGCCGCGCGGTGGCTCAATACCGTTGGTGGCGTTGGAGATCTGCGAAGAGGTCTCGGACGGCATCAGGGCAGAGAGCGTGGAGTTACGCAGGCCGTGCGTTTTGATGGACTCGCGCAGGCCTTCCCAGTCCAGGTGCAGCGGCTCGCTGACGATCGCATCCAGGTCTTTCTTATAGGTGTCGATCGGCAGAATGCCTTTTGCATAGGTGGTTTCGTTGAACCACGGGCACGCGCCTTGCTCTTTCGCCAGCTCGTTAGAGGCTTTCATCAGGTAGTACTGAATCGCTTCGAACGTCTGGTGCGTCAGGTTGTTAGCGCTGCCGTCGGAGTAACGCTTGCCGTTTTTCGCCAGCCAGTAGGCGAAGTTGATCACGCCGATACCCAGGGTACGACGGCCCATTGCGCCGCGTTTAGCGGCCGGGATTGGGTAATCCTGGTAGTCCAGCAGGGCATCCAGCGCACGTACCGCCAGCACGGCCAGCTCTTCCAGCTCGTCCAGACTTTTAATCGCACCCAGGTTGAACGCGGAGAGCGTACACAGGGCGATTTCGCCGTTTTCGTCGTTCACGTCTTCCAGCGGTTTGGTTGGCAGGGCGATCTCCAGGCACAGGTTAGACTGGCGCACTGGCGCAACCGCCGGATCAAACGGGCTGTGGGTATTGCAGTGGTCAACGTTCTGGATGTAGATACGGCCGGTAGAGGCGCGCTCCTGCATCATCAGGGAGAACAGGTCTACCGCCTTCAGGCGCTGTTTACGGATGCTGTCGTCTTTTTCATATTTGGTGTACAGACGCTCGAACTCGTCCTGATCGGCGAAGAACGCGTCATACAGGCCCGGGACGTCGGACGGGCTGAACAGGGTGATGTCTTCCCCTTTCAGCAGACGGGTGTACATCAGCTTGTTGATCTGCACGCCGTAGTCCATGTGACGCACGCGGTTGCCTTCCACGCCGCGGTTGTTTTTCAGTACCAGCAGGCTTTCCACTTCCAGGTGCCACATTGGGTAGAACAGGGTCGCTGCGCCGCCGCGCACGCCGCCCTGAGAGCAGGATTTTACCGCCGTCTGGAAGTGCTTGTAGAACGGGATACAGCCGGTGTGGAACGCTTCACCGCCGCGAATCGGGCTGCCCAGCGCGCGGATGCGACCGGCGTTGATGCCGATACCGGCACGCTGGGAGACGTATTTCACGATGGCGCTGGAGGTGGCGTTGATGGAATCCAGGCTGTCACCACACTCGATCAGTACGCAAGAGCTGAACTGACGGGTAGGGGTGCGCACGCCAGACATGATCGGCGTTGGCAGAGAAATTTTGAACGTCGATACCGCATCGTAGAAACGCTTCACGTAGTCCAGACGGGTGTCGCGCGGGTAGTTTGAGAACAGGCAGGCAGCCACCAGAATATAGAGGAACTGGGCGCTTTCGTAGATCTCACCGGTCACACGGTTCTGAACCAGGTATTTGCCTTCGAGCTGCTTCACCGCCGCGTAGGAGAAGTTCATGTCGCGCCAGTGATCGATAAACCCGTTCATCTGCTCGAACTCTTCTTCCGTATAGTCTTCCAGCAGATGCGTGTCGTATTTGCCCAGCTCAACCATTTTCACCACGTGATCGTAAAGCTTCGGCGGCTCGAACTGGCCGTAGGCTTTCTTACGCAGGTGGAAAATCGCCAGACGCGCAGCGAGGTACTGATAATCCGGTGCGTCGCGGGAGATCAGATCCGCCGCTGCTTTGATAATGGTTTCGTGGATATCAGACGTTTTGATGCCGTCGTAGAACTGAATGTGGGAACGCAGTTCAACCTGGGAGATAGATACGTTGTTCAGCCCTTCTGCTGCCCAGTCGAGAACTCGATGGATTTTGTCCAGATTGATACGCTCGGTAGTACCGTCGCGCTTTGTCACCAGCAGACTCTGATTCATGTGGGTTTTACCTGTCCGTGAAATAAAAAATATCCCCCGCTTATCCACAGATCCGTCTTGTGACTAACTCTGTGGATAAATACTACATATAGGGGGTTTGCGATAAGAAAAACGCTATATGGTGAGTATTCTAGTATCGAATCTTTTCAGCACAAGGGTTGATTTTGAGGTTAAATTGAGGTTGTGAAAGGGTAAAAAAGCTTAAGTCCTCGTACTGTAAGGCCTGGAAGAGATGTCAATAATTAAGAAAAAAAATTCAAAATTTGATCGAGTGCTGATTTCTTCAACGGGCGGTCAGAATTGCGCAACATGATGTCGCGCAATCTTTATAAGAATAACGAATGACGTTAGTCGTTTTTGGCGGTTGTGTGCAACATATAGTTAACATCCACGCCCGGTGCGAGTTTGAATTTATCCGTTAGCGGGTTGTAGTGCAGGCCCGTGATGTGCTGCTCCTTAAGCCACGTCTGGTCAACCCAGCCCAGCAGTTCGGCAGGCTTGATAAACTTCTTCACGTCGTGGGTCCCTTTCGGCACCATGCGCAGCACATATTCTGCGCCGACCACGGCCATCAGCCAGGCTTTACCGTTGCGGTTAATTGTCGAGAAGAAGACCTGGCCGCCCGGCTTCACCAGTTTTGCACAGGCGTTTACCACGGACTGCGGATCCGGAACGTGCTCCAGCATCTCCATGCAGGTCACCACATCGTACTGGTGAGCATGTTTTGCCGCGTGCTCTTCCACGGTTTCCTGCACATATTCCACCTGTATACCGGACTCCAGCGCATGAAGACGGGCAACCTGTAGAGGCTCGAAGCCCATGTCCAGGCCGGTGACGGTGGCCCCTTCGCGCGCCATGCTCTCCGCCAGGATGCCGCCGCCGCAGCCGACGTCGAGCACTTTCTTACCGAACAGACCGCCGGAACGCTCCGCGATATAGCCCAGACGCAGCGGGTTAATGCGATGCAGCGGTTTGAACTCACCTTCGAGATCCCACCAGCGGGACGCCACCGCTTCAAATTTGGCAATCTCTTCGTGGTCAACGTTGTGTGCCACCGGGGATTTTTCGGCATTCATGGGCGCTTTTACTCCTTATTTAGCAAGACAAATGAGTATATCAGGCAATCCCTGTGAATAAAGCGTATAGGTTTACCTGTATCACCGCGGCTGTGTTATAATTTGCGACCTTTGAATCCGGGATACAGTAGAGGGATAGCGGTTAGATGAGCGACCTTGCGAGAGAAATTACACCGGTTAACATCGAGGAAGAGCTGAAAAGCTCCTATCTGGACTATGCGATGTCGGTCATTGTTGGCCGTGCGCTGCCGGACGTCCGCGATGGCCTGAAGCCGGTACACCGTCGCGTACTATACGCCATGAACGTATTGGGCAATGACTGGAATAAAGCCTACAAAAAATCTGCCCGTGTCGTTGGTGACGTAATCGGTAAATACCATCCCCATGGTGATTCCGCGGTGTACGACACCATTGTCCGTATGGCGCAGCCGTTCTCGCTGCGTTACATGCTGGTAGATGGTCAGGGTAACTTTGGTTCTATCGACGGCGACTCCGCCGCGGCAATGCGTTATACGGAAATCCGTCTGGCGAAGATTGCCCATGAGCTGATGGCCGACCTGGAAAAAGAGACGGTTGATTTCGTTGATAACTACGACGGCACGGAAAAAATTCCTGACGTCATGCCAACGAAGATCCCTAACCTGCTGGTGAACGGCTCGTCCGGTATCGCCGTGGGTATGGCGACCAACATTCCGCCGCACAACATCACGGAAGTGATCAACGGCTGCCTGGCCTATATCGACGATGAAGACATCAGCATTGAAGGGCTGATGGAACACATCCCGGGCCCGGACTTCCCGACGGCGGCGATCATCAACGGTCGTCGCGGCATTGAAGAAGCGTACCGCACCGGTCGCGGCAAGATTTACATCCGTGCCCGCGCCGAAGTGGAAGCGGACGCCAAAACCGGCCGTGAAACTATCATTGTTCACGAGATCCCGTATCAGGTGAACAAAGCGCGTCTGATTGAAAAAATCGCCGAGCTGGTAAAAGAAAAACGCGTTGAAGGCATCAGCGCGCTGCGTGACGAGTCTGACAAAGACGGTATGCGCATCGTGATTGAAATCAAGCGCGACGCGGTGGGTGAGGTTGTCCTGAACAACCTGTACTCCCAGACTCAGCTTCAGGTCTCCTTCGGTATCAACATGGTTGCGCTGCACCATGGTCAGCCGAAGATCATGAACCTGAAAGAGATCCTGAGCGCGTTCGTGCGTCACCGCCGCGAAGTGGTGACCCGTCGTACCATCTTCGAACTGCGCAAAGCGCGCGATCGCGCTCATATCCTTGAAGCGCTGGCGGTTGCGCTGGCGAACATCGACCCGATCATCGAGCTGATCCGCCGTGCGCCGACGCCGGCAGAAGCGAAAGCGTCGCTGGTTGCGCGTCCGTGGGATCTGGGCAACGTGGCGGCGATGCTGGAACGTGCGGGCGACGACGCCGCGCGTCCTGAGTGGCTCGAGCCTGAATTCGGCGTGCGTGACGGTCAGTACTACCTGACTGAACAGCAGGCCCAGGCGATTCTGGATCTGCGCCTGCAGAAGCTGACCGGCCTTGAGCATGAAAAACTGCTCGACGAGTACAAAGAGCTGCTGGAGCAAATTGCTGAGCTGCTGCACATCCTGGGTAGCGCCGAGCGCCTGATGGAAGTGATCCGCGAAGAGCTGGAGCTGGTCCGCGATCAGTTCGGCGACGAGCGCCGCACCGAAATCACCGCCAACAGCTCTGATATCAACATTGAAGATCTGATCAACCGCGAAGACGTGGTAGTGACCCTGTCTCACCAGGGCTACGTGAAGTATCAGCCGTTGACCGACTACGAAGCACAGCGTCGTGGCGGTAAAGGTAAATCTGCGGCACGTATTAAAGAAGAAGACTTCATTGACCGTCTGCTGGTGGCCAACACCCACGACACGATCCTCTGCTTCTCCAGCCGTGGCCGTCTGTACTGGATGAAGGTCTATCAGCTGCCGGAAGCGAGCCGTGGCGCGCGCGGTCGTCCAATCGTCAACCTGCTGCCGCTGGAAGCGAACGAACGTATCACCGCCATCCTGCCGGTACGCGAGTACGAAGAGGGCGTGAACGTCTTTATGGCGACCGCCAGCGGTACCGTGAAGAAAACCGCACTGACCGAGTTCAGCCGTCCACGTTCCGCCGGGATTATCGCGGTGAACCTGAACGAAGGCGACGAGCTGATCGGTGTGGATCTGACCTCCGGTTCTGATGAAGTGATGCTGTTCTCTGCGGCCGGTAAAGTGGTGCGCTTCAAAGAGAACGCCGTGCGCGCAATGGGTCGTACGGCGACCGGCGTGCGCGGTATTAAGCTGGCGGGTGAAGACTCCGTTGTTTCCCTGATCGTTCCACGTGGCGAAGGCGCAATCCTGACCGTCACCCAGAACGGCTACGGTAAACGTACGGCGGAAAGCGAATACCCGACCAAGTCACGCGGCACGCAGGGCGTTATCTCCATCAAGGTCACCGAGCGCAACGGGTCCGTTGTGGGCGCGGTGCAGGTGGACGATGCCGACCAGATTATGATGATCACCGATGCCGGTACGCTGGTGCGTACGCGCGTATCCGAGATCAGCGTGGTGGGCCGTAACACCCAGGGCGTTATCCTCATCCGTACGGCGGAAGATGAAAACGTGGTCGGTCTGCAGCGCGTTGCTGAGCCGGTGGACGACGAAGAGCTCGATTCCATCGACGGCAGCGTCGCGGAAGGTGATGATGAAATCGCACCGGAAGCAGAGAGCGACGACGACGCAGCGGATGACGCTGACGAGTAATCTCTTCTGACGCATAAAGGGCCGGATTCCGGCCCTTTTCTTTTGCAGATGCAGATACGTGAACGTTGCGACAAGCCGCGTTTACCGCTACCTTAACCACATTCTTTTGACCCCGACGGCGGAGCCTCGCCCCTTTGAAATACCTCGTCTCCTTTCGTACCACGCTGAAAGTTTCTCGCTATCTGTTCCGGGCGCTGGCGCTCCTGCTTTGGCTGCTGGTGGCCTTGCTGTCGGTGTTTTACATCGTCAATGCGCTGAACCAGAAAGAAGCGGAGATCCGCCAGGAGTTTAATTTAAGCTCCGATCAGGCCCAGCGCTACATTCAGCGAACGTCTGACGTGATGAAGGAGCTGAAGTATATTGCCGAAAATCGGCTGACGGCAGAAAACGGTATCCTTGCCCTGCGCGGGCGCAATGACAAAACCGAAGTGCCGGACTTCCAGCCGCTGTTCCCGGACTCTGATTGCTCCACCATGAGCAGCACCTGGCGCGGGTCGCTGGAATCTCTCGCCTGGTTTATGCGCTACTGGCGCGACAACTTCTCCGCCGCTTACGATCTCAACCGCGTATTCCTGATTGGCAGTGAAAACCTCTGCATGGCTGACTTTGGCCTGCGCGATGTGCCCGTCGAGCGCGATGATGCGCTGAAAAGCCTGCACGAGCGTATTGTGAAATATCGCAATGCGCCGCAGGACGAGCGCGGGAACAACATCTTCTGGATTAGCCAGGGGCCGCGCATGGGCGTGGGCTATTTCTACGCGCTGACGCCGGTCTACCTGGGCAATCGTCTGCAGGCGCTGCTGGGGATTGAGCAGACCATCCGCATGGAAAACTTCTTCACGCCGGGCAGCCTGCCGATGGGCGTGACCATTCTGGATGAAAACGGGCATCAGCTGATCTCTCTCGCCGGGCCGGATAAAAGTTTGAACGTCGATCCGCACTGGATGCAGGAACGCTCATGGTTTGGCTACACCTCCGGCTTCCGCGAGCTGGTGCTGAAAAAAAGCCTGCCGCCATCGTCGCTGAGCATTGTTTACTCGCTGCCGGTGGATATGGTCCTTGAGCGGATACGCATTCTTATTATGAATGCGATCCTGCTGAACCTGCTGGTGGGTGGGGCGCTGTTTACGCTGGCGCGGATGTATGAGCGGAGAATCTTTATTCCCGCCGAAAGTGACGCCCAGCGTCTGGAGGAGCACGAGCAGTTCAACCGCAAGATTGTCGCTTCGGCTCCGGTGGGGATCTGCATTCTTCGTACCCAGGACGGGACCAACATCCTGAGTAACGAGCTGGCGCACAACTACCTGAACATGCTGACGCACGAGGACCGGCAAAGGCTGACGCAAATCATCTGCGGCCAGCAGGTGAACTTTGTCGACGTACTCACCAGCACCCACACTAACCTGCAGATCAGCTTTGTTCATTCCCGCTATCGCAATGAAAACGTAGCGATTTGCGTGCTGGTGGATGTCTCCGCGCGCGTGAAGATGGAAGAGTCGCTGCAGGAGATGGCGCAGGCCGCGGAGCAGGCCAGCCAGTCGAAATCCATGTTCCTGGCTACCGTCAGTCACGAGCTGCGTACGCCGCTGTACGGGATTATCGGTAACCTCGATCTGCTGCAGACGAAGGAATTGCCGAAAGGCGTCGACCGGCTGGTAACGGCGATGAACAACTCCTCCAGCCTGCTGCTGAAGATCATCAGCGATATTCTCGACTTCTCTAAAATTGAGTCTGAGCAGCTGAAAATCGAGCCGCGTGAGTTTTCGCCGCGTGAGGTCATGAACCACATAAGCGCCAACTATCTGCCGCTGGTGGTGCGTAAACAGCTGGGGCTCTACTGCTTCATTGAACCGGACGTGCCGCTGACGCTGCACGGCGACCCGATGCGCCTGCAGCAGGTCATCTCTAACCTGCTCAGCAATGCCATCAAATTCACCGATATTGGCTGCATTGTGCTACACGTCTGCCGGGCGGGAGATTATCTCAGCATCCGCGTGCGCGACACGGGGGTGGGCATACCGGCCAAGGAGGTGGTGCGTCTGTTCGACCCGTTCTTCCAGGTCGGCACCGGCGTGCAGCGTAACTTCCAGGGCACCGGTCTGGGGCTGGCGATTTGCGAGAAGCTCGTCAGCATGATGGACGGCGACATTTCCGTGGATACCGAGCCCGGCATGGGCAGCCAGTTCACGATCCGCATTCCGCTCTATTCCGCGCAGTATCCGGCAAAAGCCACGGTTGACGGGCTGAACGATAAGCGCTGCTGGCTGGCGGTCAATAATGCCTCTCTGAATGACTATCTGACGGCGCTGCTCGCCCATAGCGGCGTGAGGGTCTGCCGCTATGAAGGCCAGACGCCGGACGTGGACGATGTGCTCATCGCCGACGAGATGCCGGAACAGCCGTGGCAGGGGAGAGGAACGGTGCTCTTCTGCCGTCGCCACATTGGCATACCGGTTGAACGTGCGCCGGGGGAATGGGTGCACAGCGTCGCAACGCCGCATGAGCTGTTGAGCCTGCTGGCCCGTATCTATAAAGTTGAGCTGGAAGAGAACGACGGTGCAGTCGCGCTGCCGTCACCGGAAGGTCTGGCGTCAGTGAATGACGATATGATGATTCTGGTGGTGGATGACCATCCGATTAACCGCCGCCTGCTGGCTGACCAGCTCGGATCGCTGGGCTATCAGTGCAAAACCGCCAATGACGGCGTGGATGCGCTGAATGTGCTGAGTAAAAATCATATTGATATCGTGCTGAGCGACGTCAACATGCCTAACATGGACGGCTACCGGCTGACGCAGCGCATCCGACAGCTTGGCCTGACGCTGCCGGTCGTGGGCGTAACGGCGAACGCGCTGGCGGAAGAGAAACAGCGCTGTCTGGAGTCAGGCATGGACAGCTGCCTGTCGAAACCGGTGACGCTGGACGTGCTCAAACAAACGCTGTCTGTTTATGCGGATCGCGTGAGAAAAACCAGAATATAAAAAAGGCCCGTAAGGGCCTTTTTTATTTGCCCGGCGGCGCTGCGCTTGCGAGTGCCTACGGGTTCTGTAGGCCGGGTAAGCGTGAGCGCCATCCGGCATTTACAGTGGGGGATCAATCCTTATCCGATGCGCTCAGCGTAACGGAGGAGAGATAGTTCAGCAGGGCAATATCGTTGTCCACGCCCAGCTTCATCATTGCTGATTTTTTCTGGCTGCTGATGGTTTTAATGCTGCGGTTCAGCTTCTTGGCAATCTCGGTCACCAGGAAACCTTCGGCGAACAGGCGCAGAACTTCGCTCTCTTTCGGCGACAGGCGTTTGTCACCGTAGCCACCCGCGCTGATTTTTTCCAGCAGACGAGAGACGCTCTCAGGCGTGAACTTCTTGCCTTTCTGCAGCGCAGCCAGCGCTTTTGGCAGATCGGTCGGGGCGCCTTGCTTCAGCACAATCCCTTCGATATCCAGATCCAGCACGGCGCTCAGGATCGCCGGGTTGTTGTTCATGGTCAGAACAATAATCGAGATGTCCGGGAAGTGACGTTTAATATATTTGATGAGCGTGATCCCATCACCGTATTTGTCTCCAGGCATAGAGAGATCGGTAATGAGCACGTGCGCATCAAGCTTTGGGAGGTTATTGATCAGTGCTGTAGAGTCTTCAAATTCACCGACTACATTCACCCACTCGATCTGTTCAAGTGATTTGCGAATACCGAACAGTACAATCGGATGGTCATCGGCAATAATTACGTTCATATTGTTCATGTATAAGGCTACCTTGCTACAGCAAGCTTTTGACGTAGGCGTCAATGTCGCTGATGTATTTTTCAATGCCAGAGGCATCTTTCTCACGAATTAGATGTTCCAGCGTTTCACATAACTGCTTGCCGGGAACCAGATTAAGCATGGCAAACACCCCTTTAAGCCGGTGTGCTGTCTGTGCCAGCGCTGCAAAATCATTCGCAGCGGACTCAGTATACAACCGCTTCACATCATCTGGTACTGTATCAACAAAGAGGGAATAGTATCCGCTGGCGTGAAGCTCGGCATTTTCATTACCGCCTAACGGGGATTCCGTTATCTCTTCCTGCGCCAGCTGCTCTTCTATTAGTTGTAGTACAGCTTCCTGCATCGCATTGCTTATATTAAAGTTGACGCGCAGCTGGCCAGGGCCGATTTTCCGCACGCGTGACTCATCATCGCTTAAAAGCAAGCCCGAGGCAGTAAGATTAGACGGATTATCAGTTAAAAACAGATCAAATTCTTGACTTGCCAGCCTTTCATCCGGCGTGATGCAGGCCGCGCCCCAGTTTTCGAGCTGACGAACCACAATATTGCGGATCTCGTTTGAGGTCACATCCACCATCACCACGACGTCATCCAGCAGGCGTTCTTCATCTTCTTCCTGCGGATTGGCGGCCATTTTCACGTGGAGAGAGTAACGGGTGCCGAGCGATTCACGGGCCTTGATATTCAGATGGCCGCCGAGCTTACGCGCCAGCTGATCGCACAGCCAGAAGGTCAGGGCGTTAGCCTTGCCGTAATGATCGCTTTGCGTGTCATTCAGGAACGGGAAGTGCAGATTATCAATTTCACTCGCCGTCACGCCTTCCCCGGTGTCCAGAATGCGGAACGTCAGGCGATCTTCCGCCGACTCGTCGGTGCTCACTTCAAGGGTGATCTTGCCGATTTGCGTGGTGGTCACGGCGTACTGAATAATCATCAGCAGAATACGACGCAGCGCCTCGCGGTCGCCGTGACGTTCGTCATTGGCGGGTAAATGGTTGTTGATTAGCAGCTGCAGCCCTTTGCGCTTAATTACGGGCAGGACTTCCGGAACCACTTCATCGATCAGATCCTGAATGGAGAAGAGAGAAGGGGTGCCTTTCCAGAAATCATTCTCCAGCATATTTGCCAGCTGGATCTCATCCACCATGCGGA
This sequence comes from Enterobacter cloacae complex sp. P2B, assembly GCF_014895985.1. Classification (NCBI taxonomy): domain Bacteria; kingdom Pseudomonadati; phylum Pseudomonadota; class Gammaproteobacteria; order Enterobacterales; family Enterobacteriaceae; genus Enterobacter; species Enterobacter cloacae complex sp. P2B. The sequence continues at coordinate 162,056 of NZ_JADBQQ010000020.1, forward strand.
CCAGCGAGTCGGCCTGGCAGGCGAGCTGGTGGCTTTCAGACGTGTTTAACGCTGCCGCCTGGGTCGCCAGCGTTTTTAACGGCTGCTTGAAGGCATCGCCAATATTCTGCATGAATGCCGCGCGCCCCTGCTGGTTCTTCTCATACAGCCTTTGCGCCTGCTTGAGCTTTTTATTCACCAGCACTTCGCGATCCTGATCGCGAATGATGAAGATTTGCGTACGCGGTGCCACCTGGCTGCGGAACTGACGGATCTCGTACAGTTCATTGTTAATGGTGGCCTGAATAACCCCCTGGTGCTGATCCGCCATAGTGGTGATGTTTTGCAGGTTAAGGTGCGGCAGCAGATGGTCAGCAATTTTATTGCTCATCACCGTGCGATTCGCTTCCTGATCGTGAACTAACACCCCTAGCGGTAGCACGGAGACAATCTCTTCATTGAGCGCGCGCAATACGCGCAGCTCGTTGGTGTTGCCTGCGGAGACCGCAGACGCGTCGCTCTGGCGTCCCGGCTGGAAGCGGAATGTGCTGTAGCCAAACAGGGCCAGCGCCAGCAGACCAATATTCAGCAGCAGCGGCAGCAGAATATTTTGCAGGGTATCAAGCAGTAGCGTGCCGAACGGTACCTGCCACACCAGACGCATGCCGGTTGAGTTCAGCGACGAGGCAATTTCAATTTTCGAGCCGTTAAAGGAGATGGTGACGCTCTCTGCGGCCTCTTTGTCGGACGCCGCACGCATGTTCTGGGTGCTGCTGTCCGGCTCCAGACGGAAGCTGTCGAGCGGCATATCCGGCGGGATCAAATCATTAATGGGTAAATCGAAGGCCACGACCGTCGCCAGATGACCCGGCTGGTTAAAGGTGGTACGCAGGGTAAAATAGTGACCATTCTGCCAGGCCAGCCGGCGCAGCGATGAGAAGCTCTCACGTTCATCAAGGGCGTTGGCCTGCTGCAGCATTTCTGCCCGGCGGGAGTCGACAATGCTGCCGACCGTCGTCTCTTTAAATCCGGAAGAGAGATCTTTTAACGGCAGCGTCGAAATCAGGATCATGCTGTTGTCCTGACCGTTCAGATAGTACATCGACCACGGCACCGTTTCGGCGCCCCAGAGGGTATCCAGGTAGGTCGAAATACGCTGCGTCATCTCAAGGGTCGCGCTGTCGTGAGAGCCAAAGATAAGCGCTTCAGTCTTACGCTGCGGTTTTTCGAGATAGTAGACATCCTGCTTCAGCCGCGTCTCCTGAAGCCCATCTCCGGATGAGCTGGCAGGCGCTGCCGCAATGTTGTCGTAAATCTGCCAGGTGGCGTAGCGCCAGGTATCAATGCGCTTGTGTACGGCGTGGGTAATATCCACCACCTGATAGCTCTTATCCTTCAGCCAGGCGTTAACCGCGCTCTGCACCATCACGCCCATTGTGACTAACAGCACCACGATCAAAAGAAGAAAGAAACGGGTGATGCTTCCGGGCAGGAGGGAGAATTTGCTCTGGGCGGTAGTTTCAGTCTGACTCATTGATATCTTTAACCCGTGATGGTCGTGCTCTGTGGCGATAGGGCAGTATAAAGGGTAATAACTGAATTTCCAGCGCCACTGTCCTTCAACAAGCGACTTTTTCGATGACCCGTGCGAGAGAGGAAGTACGCCTTAAATGTGTACAAGCACATAGTGCATGTACAAATAAAAAATGAATTTAGTCAGAAAATAGCACGAATTAACAAGAAATTAAGTTTTGAGCGAATTTTTCCGTTATGTACAGGGGCGAGCGTGAATTTAGTTAATAGTCGTTACAATTACGCGGCGGTAGCACAAAAAAGGAAAAGTTACGTAAAGAAGGGTAAAAAAAAACCGAATGCGATGCATCCGGTTGAATTAGGGATAAACAGACATTCAAAGCTGAATGACGGTAATAAATAAAGTTAATGATGATAGCGAGAGTTATTTTAGAGACTGGAGTCGATCTTGTTTTGTCATTCAGTGCGGTAACGTTTTTTATTTTAACTCTTTGATATGTATTGGGTCATTTTTCGTTTTGATTATAAGTGCTAAATTTCTAAGCTTTTTGTGCTTTGTAAAAGTTCCTTTTCATTTACATTTTGAAACATGTTGATGGATAAATGAAACATCTTCAAAGTTTTCGTATCATATTCGCATTGGATTATTCTGTAATTTTGCGGAGAATGAATTTGCCGACTGGTTAATGAGGGTTAACCAGTAAGCAGTGGCAATTATAAGGCATATAACAGAGGGTTAATAAAATGAAAGTTAAAGTACTGTCCCTCCTGGTACCAGCACTGCTGGTAGCAGGCGCAGCAAATGCGGCCGAAATTTATAATAAAGATGGCAACAAATTAGATCTGTACGGCAAAGTTGATGGTCTGCACTATTTCTCTGACGACAAGAGTGCTGACGGCGACCAGACCTACATGCGTCTTGGCTTCAAAGGCGAAACTCAGGTTAACGATCAGCTGACCGGTTACGGCCAGTGGGAATACCAGATCCAGGGCAACACGACTGAAAGCGATAACCAGTCCTGGACGCGTGTGGCGTTTGCTGGTCTGAAATTCGCTGAAGCGGGCTCTTTCGATTACGGTCGTAACTACGGCGTGATCTACGACGTAACTTCCTGGACTGACGTTCTGCCAGAATTTGGCGGCGATACCTACGGCTCAGACAACTTCCTGCAGTCTCGTGCTAACGGCGTGGCGACCTATCGTAACCAGGACTTCTTTGGTCTGGTGGATGGCCTGAACTTTGCGCTGCAGTATCAGGGTAAAAACGGTAGCGTAAGCGGCGAAAACGTCGGTGGACGCAGCCTGCTAAAACAGAACGGCGACGGCTACGGTGCATCCGTAACCTATAACCTGGGCGAAGGCTTCAGCGTGGGTGGTGCGATGTCCTCCTCCAAACGTACCGCTGACCAGAACGCACCGGGCGTTTACGGTAACGGCGATCACGCAGAAGTCTATTCTGGCGGCCTGAAATATGATGCCAACAACATCTACCTGGCTGCGCAGTACTCTCAGACCTACAACGCAACCCGCTTCGGTACCTCTAACGGCAGCAGCCCGACTACCGCTTACGGTTTTGCTAACAAAGCGCAGAACTTCGAAGTGGTTGCTCAGTACCAGTTCGATTTCGGCCTGCGTCCATCCGTGGCTTACCTGCAGTCCAAAGGTAAAGACATCGAAGGTTACGGCGATCAGGATCTGCTGAAATATGTTGATGTGGGTGCGACTTACTACTTCAACAAAAACATGTCCACCTACGTGGATTACAAAATCAACCTGGTTGATGAAAATGAGTTCACCCGTCAGGCCGGTATCGGCACTGATGATATCGTCGCGCTGGGTCTGGTTTACCAGTTCTAATCGCGTCATCGTGTGACTAAGGGGCCTGAAGGCCCCTTTTTTGTGCTTTTTTTTGGCCTCACAATGCAACCGTTTTGGTGTACTCTTGCCGCCCTGGCATGAGGATAATAATGAATGGACATGACTTTTTTACGCGCCAGCTTTCTGGCTATGCTTTTTTTCCTGACCGCGTGTGACGATTCCGCGCCCGTGGCGAAAACCGATGCACCCGCCGCGACGGTGCTCGAAGGCAAAACGATGGGCACCTTCTGGCGCGTCAGCGTGATGGGCCTGGATAAAACGCGCGCTGATGAACTTCGCGGTAAAATCCAGTCTCAGCTGGACGCCGACGACCAGCTGCTCTCAACCTATAAAAATGACTCGGCGCTGATGCGCTTTAATCTTTCCACCAGTACCTCCCTATGGCCGGTGAGCGAAGCGATGGCCGATATCGTCACCGAATCAATGCGCGTGGGATATAAAACCAATGGCGCGATGGATGTCACCGTCGGGCCTCTGGTCAATCTCTGGGGATTTGGCCCGAACAAACAGCCGGATACCACACCCGATCAGGCGGCCATTGATGATGCCCGCGCCCGGACAGGGCTAAAGCATCTGACGGTGATCAACCAGTACGGCCAGCAGTATCTGCAGAAAGACATCCCCGATCTGTTTGTCGATCTGTCGACGGTAGGTGAAGGTTACGCGGCGGATCACCTTGCCGCGCTGATGACGCAGGAAGGGATATCGCGCTACCTGGTCTCCGTGGGCGGCGCGTTAGTCAGCCGGGGCATGAACGCCAGCGGTAAACCGTGGCGCGTGGCGATTCAAAAACCGACCGATCGGCAAAACGCCGTACAGGCCATTGTGGATATTAACGGGCACGGCATCAGCACTTCCGGGAGCTACCGTAACTATTACGAACTCGAGGGGAAGCGTATTTCGCACGTGATCGATCCGCTGACCGGACGTCCCATCACGCATAACCTGGTCTCGGTGACCGTGATTGCGCCGACTGCGCTGGAAGCCGACGCCTGGGATACCGGATTAATGGTTCTCGGTCCGGAAAAAGCCAAAGAGGTGGTTCGTCAGGAAGGGCTGGCGGTTTATATGATCACTAAAGAGGGCGACGGGTTCAAAACCTGGAGCTCGCCGCAGTTCAACAGCTTCCTGGTGAGCGACAAAAATTAAAAAGCAAGGTTGCGGGTTTTTTATCACTGGCACTCGGGCACGCTAAAGGTATGCTTGTAAGAGGAGCTGATGATGAAAAATCCAACCTATATGAATGATGAGGATCGCTGGCAGGCCGTTCTGGCTCGCGATCCGCGCGCTGACGATCGGTTTGTCTTTGCCGTGCAGACGACGGGGATTTTCTGCCGCCCGTCATGCCGCGCCCGTCACGCGCTGCGTAAAAACGTCTGCTTTTATCCCGATGTCCAGCATGCCGTTCAGGCAGGGTTTCGCCCGTGCAAGCGCTGCATGCCGGACAAACGCGATCCGAATCAGCAAAAGCTGGCGAAAGTGGAGCACGCCTGTCGCCTTCTGGAGCAGGATTCCGCGCTGACGCTTGAAGGTCTGGCGCAGCAGGTCGCCATGAGTCCTTTCCATTTTCACCGGCTGTTTAAGTCCGTCACCGGGATGACGCCAAAAGCCTGGCAGCAGGCGGCGCGGGGGCAGCGTCTGCGCGCGGCGCTTGCGCAGGGAAACAAAATTACCGATGCCGTGCTGGCGGCAGGGTTTCCCGACAGCAGCAGCTATTACCGCAAAGCCAACGATGCGCTGGGCATGACGGCGAAGCAGTACCGCAAAGGCGAGGTGGCGGTGCGTTACGCCATCGGCGACTGTTCGCTGGGACGCTGCCTGGTTGCGGAAAGCGAGCGGGGGATTTGCGCGATACTGCTGGGCGACAACGATACCAAACTGGCAGAAGAATTTGCGACGCTGTTTCCAAACGCGGAGCATGCCCCGCAGGAAGATGCCTTTGCCCAGCGTATCAGCCAGGTCATTGCCAGTATTGATAACCACGCGGTGCCGCTGGCGCTGCCGCTGGATATACGCGGCACCGCGTTCCAGCAGCGGGTCTGGCAGGCCCTTCGTGACATCCCCTGCGGGGAAACGGCCAGCTATCAGCAGGTGGCGAAGGCGATTGGCCAGCCCAACGCGGTGCGTGCCGTCGCCGGTGCGTGTGCGGCAAACAGGCTGGCGATTGTGATCCCTTGTCACCGCGTGGTCCGCAACGACGGCGCGCTGTCGGGCTATCGCTGGGGGGCGGCGCGAAAAGCGCTATTACTGAAACGTGAGGCGAAACGCCGGGAGGGATAATGCTCGATCTTTTTGCGGATGCTGAACCGTGGCAGGAGCCGCTTGCGCCCGGGGCAGTTATCCTGCGCCGCTTTGCACTCTCCCGTGCGGCGGCATTGCTTGCCGGTATTGAAGAGGTCACGGCGGTTTCACCGTTTCGCCATATGGTGACGCCGGGCGGCTACACCATGTCGGTGGCCATGGCCAACTGCGGCGAACTGGGGTGGGCGACAAACGAACGTGGGTATGTGTATGCCCCGAACGATCCCACGACCGGCCGGCCGTGGCCCCCGATGCCGGCAGTTTTTCAGGCGCTCTGCCACGAGGCTGCTGTGGCGGCGGATTATCCTGACTTCCGGCCTGATGCCTGCCTGATTAACCGCTACGCCATCGGTGCGAAGCTCTCCCTGCATCAGGACAAAGATGAGCCCGATCTGCGCGCGCCTATCGTCTCGGTATCGTTGGGTCTGCCCGCCGTCTTCCAGTTTGGCGGATTGCGCCGCAACGATCCGCTCAGGCGCATTATGCTGGAGCACGGCGACGTGGTGGTGTGGGGCAGGGAGTCACGGCTGTACTATCACGGCATTCAGCCCCTGAAGCCCGGGGTTCATCCCCTCACTGGCGAGTACCGCTATAATCTGACTTTCCGTCAGGCGGGATTGAACAAACAAAAATAAGAATTATTCTTGATGTCCGCTCAGGGCAGTTTACACTGCTGGCTGATTTTTATTGTCCGGATTGCCTGCATGCAACTACTTCTTCTTGTCTGGCGTCAGTACCGCTGGCCCTTCATTGCCGTAATGGCCTTAAGCCTTGCCAGCGCGGCGCTGGGTATTGGCCTGATCGCGTTTATAAACGTGCGGCTGATCGAAATGGTCGATACCTCACTCTCGGTTCTGCCGGAGTTTCTCGGCCTGCTGCTGCTGTTGATGGCGGTTACGCTCGGCTCTCAGCTGGCGCTGACCGCGCTCGGCCACCATTTCGTTTTCCGCCTGCGCAGCGAGTTCATCAAGCGGATCCTCGACACGCAGGTTGAGCGCGTGGAGCAGCTCGGCAGCGCCTCCCTGCTGGCGGGGCTGACCAGCGACGTGCGTGCGATTACCATCGCGTTTGTCCGCCTGCCGGAGCTGGTGCAGGGGATCATCCTGACCTTTGGCTCGGCGGCCTATCTCGCCTGGCTTTCGACCAAAATGCTGGCGGTGACCGCGGTGTGGATTGCCATCACCATCTGGGGCGGTTTCATGCTGGTGTCGCGCGTCTATAAACACATGGCGGTCCTGCGCGAAACGGAAGATAAGCTCTATAACGATTACCAGACGGTACTGGAAGGGCGCAAAGAGCTGACCCTCAACCGCGAGCGTGCCGAGCATATCTTCAATAACCTCTATATCCCGGACGCGCGCGAATACCGGCACCACATTATTCGCGCCGATACCTTCCACCTGAGCGCGGTGAACTGGTCCAACATTATGATGCTGGGCGCCATTGGCCTGGTATTCTGGATGGCGAACAGCCTGGGCTGGGCGGACACCAACGTGGCGGCGACCTACTCGCTGACCCTGCTGTTCCTGCGTACGCCGCTGCTCTCGGCCGTCGGCGCATTGCCCACCTTGCTGAGCGCGCAGGTGGCGTTTAACAAGCTTAAGAAGTTCGATCTGGCGCCATTTAAGGCTGAATTCCCGCGCCCGCAGGCCTTCCCGAACTGGCAGACCCTGGAGCTGCGCGACGTGACGTTCCGCTATCAGGACAACGCCTTCTCCGTGGGACCGGTCAACCTGACGATTCACCGCGGCGAACTGCTGTTTCTCATCGGCGGCAACGGTAGCGGAAAATCCACGCTGGCGATGTTGCTCACCGGACTTTACCAGCCGCAGTCGGGCGAGATCCTGCTGGACGGTAAGGCGCTGAGCGCGGAGAAACCCGAGGATTACCGCAAGCTTTTTTCAGCGGTATTCACCGATGTCTGGCTGTTTGACCAGCTGCTGGGGCCGGAAGGGCAGCAGGCCAATCCGGCGCTGGTTGAGAAATGGCTTGCGCAGCTGCAGATGTCGCACAAGCTGGAGCTCCAGGACGGCAAAATCCTGAACCTCAAGCTCTCTAAGGGGCAGAAGAAGCGCGTGGCGCTGCTGCTGGCGCTGGCGGAAGAGCGTGACATCATCCTGCTGGATGAATGGGCGGCGGATCAGGACCCGCACTTCCGTCGCGAGTTTTATCAGGTGCTGCTGCCGCTTATGCAGGAGATGGGCAAGACCATTTTCGCCATCAGCCACGACGATCATTACTTCATTCACGCCGACCGTCTGCTGGAGATGCGCGACGGCAGGCTGAGCGAGCTTACCGGCGACGAGCGCGATGCGGCGTCGCGTGACGCGGTGGCGCGCACGGCCTGATGCCCTCACTCTAACCCTCTCCCACGGGGAGAGGGGATAATCGTGGCCTTAATGCCGCTTTTTTCTCCATCCCGCCTCGCTGTTTATTCTTATTTACATATCCTCGCGCTATGCTTAGTCTCAACTCATTTAATGGATTTATGATTGATGTCGGTATTAAAGAAAAACAGCGCCAGGCAGCGTGACCAGGAACGTGCGCGACTCATCTGGCTTCTCACGACCGATAAAGCGGTCACGTCTACGTTATTAGGCAAACTGACCCTGGCTGAGCAATATGATGTCGGCACCTTAGCCGACGATATTGCTGAGGTAGGTGCGCTGGTTGCTCATTTACCGCCGCCGGATCTGGCGGATACCCTGGAAGCGCTTCCTTCGGAAGAGCGTCACGCCCTCTGGCGCCTGGTACAGGATCACGAGCGCGGCCAGGTTCTGCTTGAAGCCTCGGAAAACGTCTGGGATGACCTGATCGATGAGATGAGCGATCGGGATATCCTCGACGCCCTGCAAACCCTGGATATCGACGAGCAGATTTACCTTGTACAGCATCTGCCGCGTAACCTGACTGGCCGCCTGCTGGCCTCTCTGCCTGCCGATGAACGTGCGCGCGTGCGTCAGGTGATGCACTACGAGAAAAACAGCGTCGGCGCGATCATGGAGTTCGGCGTTATCACGGTACGTCCGGACGTCACGCTCGGTACCGTGCAGCGCTACCTGCGCCGCCTGGGCAAAATGCCGGACAACACCGATAAGCTGTTTGTCACCTCGCGGGATAAAACCCTGCTTGGCGAGCTGGAGCTGAAAACCATCCTGCTCAACAGCGCCCAGCAGCGGGTGAGCGAGGTGATGGAAAACGAGCCGATGGTCTTCTCCCCGGAAGACGATGCGGAAAAAGCGGCGCGTACCTTTGAACGTGATGACCTTGTGAGTGCGGCGGTCGTAGACTCCGTTGGCAAGCTGATGGGCCGTCTGACCATCGATGAAATCGTTGACGTGGTTTATGAAGAGACCGATAACGACCTGCGCGCGCTAGGCGGGATCAGCGCCGAAGATGACGTCCACGCTTCCGTCGGTAAGGCGGTGAAAACCCGCTGGGCCTGGCTGGCTATTAACCTGTGTACCGCCTTCATCGCCTCCCGTGTGATTGACGGCTTTGAACACACCATTTCGCAGCTGGTGGCGCTGGCCTCGCTGATGCCGATTGTGGCCGGAATTGGCGGCAACACCGGAAACCAGACCATCACCATGATCGTCCGCGCGCTGGCGCTGGAAAATATTCAGCCCGGTAACTTCGCCTTTCTGATCTTCAGGGAAATGGGCGTGGCGCTGATTAACGGCCTGGTATGGGGCGGCATTATGGGCGGCATCACATGGTGGCTGTATGACGATATGGCCTTAGGCGGCGTGATGATGCTGGCGATGGTGCTGAATTTGCTGGTGGCATCGATGATGGGCGTCATTATCCCGCTGACGATGACCAAACTGGGGCGCGACCCCGCGGTGGGGTCGAGCGTGATGATCACCGCCATCACCGATACCGGCGGTTTCTTTATTTTCCTTGGGCTGGCAACGATTTTTCTGCTTTAACCCGACGCTTAATGCGGGCGGGGATCAGTGTCATGACGATAATCCCGCCCAGCACGCCAACCGCCAGATTGCCGGTTGATACCGTGGCGGCTACCGTCACCAGCATCACCACCGTTTCGGCAACCGGGGCATTTTTTATCGTGGCGGGCTGAAGGCTGTGCCAGCTGAAGGTTTTGACGGCAACAATCGCCATAATCCCCGCCAGCACCGCCATAGGGATTTTGGCCATCACTTCGCTGAGCGCCGTTACCAGGAGCAGCAGCACGATGCCCGCCGCAATGGTTGAAATGCGGCTTCGTCCTTTCCCCATCTCCACGTTAACGATGGTTTGTCCGATCATCGCGCAGCCCGCAATGCCACCGTAGAGCCCGGCCATGATATTCCCCACGCCCAGTCCGATGCTCTCGCGACGCTTGCTGGAGGGCGTAACCGTCAGTTCATCCACGAGTTTTGCCGTCAGCAGGGACTCCAGCAGACCGACGAAGGCAATACTCAACGCGCACGGCCAGATAATGTTCAGCGTCTGTAAATTAAGCGGCACCAGCAGCTCGGTAAATCCAGGCAGACCGCCAGTCATTGAGCCTTCATCACCGACAGTCGGCAGGATCTGACCGGTGGTGACGGTGAAAAGGGTTAACAGCACAATCGCAATCAGCGGGGAAGGGACGCTTTTAATATAGCGCGGCACCCACAGCACAATCAGCAGCGTCAGCACGAACAGGCCCACAATCAGCGGGCTTCGGCTCCAGAAATGCGGCACCTGAGCGAAGAAAATCAAAATGCCAAGGGCGTTAACAAATCCGGTCATCACCGACTGGGGAATAAAGCGCATCAGCCTTGCCATGCCCAGCACGCCAAACAGAATCTGGATCACGCCAGCCATCAGCACGGCGGGAAGAATGTATTGCACCCCGTGCTGATGCACCATCGGGCCAATCACCAGCGCTACGGAACCGGCCGCAGCCGTGACCATCGCCGGACGACCGCCCAGCACGGAGAGAGCAAGACACAGCACCACGGAGGCGATCAGGCTGACCTTAGGGTCAACGCCCGCCACCACGGAAAATGAGATCACTTCGGGGATCAGCGCCAGAGCGGTAATCACGCCCGCCAGCGTTTCACGCGCCAGTTGTTTAGGGGAGTGCAGCACGCTGGCTACACTGTCTTCAGGGGATACGGCAGAATGAGGTAAGGACATAACAGTTCGCTGGTTAGGGCAGGCTTCCGTGCGCGCGATCACAAAGTGCAGCATAGTAGCCATAAATTCCTCCTTATACCAGTTGCGCGCCGCAATCCCCTACAAACAATCCATCATTAAATTTCACAATTACAATAATTTCGTAACCTTTAAACAATATTTAAAAGTTGTTACCGTGCCCACGCAGCTTTTTTCACCTGCAATTTCCACGCATCAAGCACTTTTACACTAAGGCATAAATTATGAAAAAAATGACTGCCATGCTCTTTTCTCTGGCCGTCGGGCTCAACGCCGTCTCAATGGCAGCGAAAGCAGACGCACCAAAAGAGCAGGAAACGGACGTCCTTTTAATTGGTGGCGGCATCATGAGCGCCACGCTGGGAACCTATCTGCAAGAACTGCAGCCGGACTGGTCCATGACCATGGTCGAGCGCCTCGATGGCGTGGCGCAGGAGAGTTCGAACGGCTGGAATAACGCTGGTACGGGCCATTCGGCACTCATGGAACTGAACTATACGCCGCAGAAAAAGGACGGTTCCATTAGTATCGAGAAGGCGGTAGAGATCAACGAAGCGTTCCAGATCTCGCGTCAGTTCTGGTCTCACCAGGTCAACAGCGGCGTGATGCACGACCCGCACTCCTTCATCAATACCGTGCCGCACATGAGCTTTGTGTGGGGCGAGCAAAACGTGAATTTCCTGCGCGCGCGCTACGCTGCGCTGCAGCAGAGCACCCTGTTCCGCGGGATGAAATACTCCGAAGACCACGCGCAGATTAAAGAATGGGCGCCGCTGGTCATGGAAGGCCGTGACCCGAACCAGAAAGTGGCGGCGACCCGTACCGAAATTGGCACCGACGTGAACTACGGCGAAATTACCCGTCAGCTGGTGGCGTCCCTGAAGAAGAAAGATAACTTCAATTTGCAGCTCAGCACCGAAGTGCGCGGCTTTAAGCGCAATGCGGACAACAGCTGGAGCGTGACGGTTGCCGATCTGAAAAACAATGAAGCCGAGCACGTCATTAAGGCGAAATTTGTCTTCATCGGTGCGGGCGGCGCGGCGCTGAAGCTGCTGCAGGAGTCCGGTATTCCTGAAGCTGACGACTACGCGGGCTTCCCGGTCGGCGGCCAGTTCCTGGTGTCCGAGAACCCGGAAGTGGTGAACCGTCACCTGGCAAAAGTGTACGGTCAGGCTTCCGTCGGTGCGCCACCGATGTCCGTCCCGCATATCGATACCCGTATGCTTGACGGTAAACGCGTGGTGCTGTTCGGACCGTTCGCGACCTTCTCAACCAAGTTCCTGAAAAACGGCTCCCTCTGGGATCTGCTGAGCGCGACCACCACCTCTAACGTCAAACCGATGATGGACGTGGGCCTGGATAATTTCGACCTGGTGAAATACCTGATTAGCCAGGTGATGCTTTCTGATGAAGAACGCTTCGAGGCGCTGAAAGAGTACTATCCGCAGGCGAAGAAAGAAGACTGGCGTCTGTGGCAGGCGGGTCAGCGCGTGCAGATCATCAAGCGCGATCCGAAAGAGGGCGGCGTGCTGCGTCTGGGTACCGAAGTGGTGAGCGATAAGGATGGCACGATTGCCGCGCTGCTGGGTGCGTCACCGGGTGCATCTACCGCTGCGCCAATTATGCTGCACCTGATGGAAAAAGTGTTTAAAGACAAAGTCGCCAGCCCGGAATGGCAGGCGAAGCTGAAAACCATTATTCCATCCTACGGCACGAAGCTGAACGGTAACGTGGATGCGACGGAACAAGAGCTGGAGTACACCAGCCGTGTGCTCCAGCTGCAGTACGTGAAGCCGCAGGCTGCGGATGCTGCGCCGAAGGCGGAGCTGAAGCCTCAGCCGGAAAACAAGCCGGTTGCGGATATCGCGCTGTAAGGTAAAAGCAAAACGGTAACATCTGTTACCGTTTTTAGTTTAGCAGGTCGGGTAAGGCGAAGCCGCCACCCGACTTGTTTTTAACGTACTACCGCTTGTCCGACCGTCTCTTCTGCCTTCCACACGCGATATTTTACTTCCACGTTTTCAGGCGTATATACCACGATCGGCAACTTGCTGTTGTAGCGCAGCAGGCTGTTGTCGCCCAGATAGGCCGTCACAAATTTCTTCTCTTTCTTGCCGTCCGGGCAGGCCATCATGGTAGAGACCGGAGAGGTCACTTTATCAAAGACGTAATAGTCATAACCCCAGCCTTCCAGGGTTTTGCTTTCCAGCTGGCCGCCCAGACGATGCTGATTGCAGTCCACTTCCAGCGTCTTGCCAATTAACAGTTCGACTTTGTAATTCGCTTCGTCCTGCTGAACCGGCAGTTGAATCACCTGACGCTTCATGCCTTTTTCCGCTTGCGGATAGGGTGCAACTTTTTCCAGCGGCTGCGCTTTTTGGGCGTCGCTGGCGAAAGCGCTGGTGCTGACGCACGCGGCGGCGAGAAGCGCGATGGCAAATTTAGGTGCGTTTTTCATTGTCATTCCTTTATGTCAAAACGGTCCTGAACAGACTAACATAACGAGTATGAATGATTGGTGTGATTTACTTACATTTTCATTATATGCAGCGTAATAAACTTAGAATTAACCTTTTTGGCAGGTGTTTGTACTGGTGTGGAGTGTGACGGGCGTTCGTGTTATTTTAGTCCATCGATAATGTTATTCATCTGTGAAAGGGAAGAGAGATGGTTCGTGCAAAACTGAAAACACCTGAAGGCCGCAAGTTCCTCCTGGCGCTACTCGTCGTGTTTATGATTGCTGCCGCGTGCGTCGGGCGGGCCACCATTGTTGGCGTCATTGAACAGTACAACATTCCTCTCTCCGCCTGGACTACCAGCATGTATGTGCTGCAGTCGGCGATGATCTTCGTTTACAGCCTTGTCTTCACCGTTCTGCTGGCCATCCCGCTGGGCATTTTCTTCCTGGGCGGACGTGAAAAACACTGAGCATTCACCTGCTATAAGAAGCCAGCCTGCGGGCTGGCTTTTTTATATGTGATGATATTTATTCGCATTTCCAGGGTATTCTGTGTCGAACAAGGTCGTTCGACATAAAGCAGGAGATGTTCAATGTTATCCCGGTTTGCAACGCTTAGTCGGATCCCGAAAGGCGTCTGGGTTGTGGGTGGGGTCAGTATGCTGATGGATATCTCCTCGGAGATCGTTCACAGCCTGCTGCCGCTGTTTATGGTCACGACGCTGGGAGCCAGCGTGATTTTCATTGGCTTGATTGAAGGCCTGGCTGAAGCCACCGCGCTGTTTATCAAAGTTTTTTCCGGTGCCATCAGTGACTACCTGGGTAAACGTAAAGGACTGGCGGTGCTGGGCTACGGTCTTGGCGCGCTGAGTAAGCCGCTGTTCGCTATCGCCTCTTCGTCGGGCATGATTCTGGGGGCACGCTTAATCGACCGGGTAGGGAAGGGGATCCGGGGCGCACCGCGCGATGCGCTGGTCGCTGACGTTACGCCGCCGGAACTTCGCGGCGCGGCCTTTGGGCTGCGTCAGTCGATGGATACCGTCGGCGCATTTCTCGGGCCGCTGCTGGCCGTAGGCTTAATGCTGCTGTGGAACGATGATTTCCGTACTATCTTCTGGATCGCAGTGATCCCCGGCGTCCTCGCCGTTGCACTGCTTTTTTTCGGCCTGCATGAGCCGAAAACGCCCGTCGAACATAAACGCACGAACCCCATCAAAAAAGAGAACCTCAGGCGCCTCGGGAAAGGCTGCTGGTGGGTTATTGGCCTGGGCGCCATCTTCACGCTCGCACGTTTCAGTGAAGCCTTTCTTGTCCTGCGCGCACAGCAGTCGGGGGTGCCGCTGGCGCTGATCCCGCTGGTGATGGTGGCCATGAATTTGCTCTATTTTCTGTCAGCCTATCCGTTTGGCAAGTTATCGGACGGGATAAGCCACACCCGACTACTGCAGTGGGGCCTGGTGATGCTGATTGGGGCAGATATTGTGCTGGCGCTAAGCACCCACTGGGCTGGAATGCTTCTGGGCGTTGCGCTTTGGGGAGTGCATATGGGGATGACGCAGGGGCTGCTGGCGGCAATGATCGCAAAAACGGCACCTGCGGATCTGCGCGGTACCGCCTACGGCATTTTTAGTCTGGTCAGCGGCGTGGGATTGTTAGTCGCCAGCCTGGGCGCCGGGGCCATCTGGGAAAGGTTTGGCGCGGAATATACGTTTTATGCCGGAGCCGTGATTTGTCTGGTTACACTGATGTACCTGCGCAAAACACCGGACGAGGCAAAATAAAAAACCAGCCGTAATAGGCTGGTTTTCAATGTGTTTTTGGTCGGCACGAGAGGATTTGAACCTCCGACCCCCGACACCCCATGACACCAGTGTAAAATGCTTCTAAGCCGCGCCAATTCTGGGATGTAGCTTATTAGACTGTGTATGCAAACAGGGAAATTTTTACATAATATGCACTTTATACATCAATGAGTTATGATGTGTTTTACCCCGAGTGAAGAGGAAGTTGAGTGGATCAGAATCTTAGAAACATTCATGAAAACATGATTAATTTGGGATGCGGATCTTTAAGGCATGCCAATTATCTGGGTCATTTTTACGATATGGTTAATGATTATTGGGAGGAATTATCTGTACTCCAAGCTGCACACGCCTGCGAAATATTCATGAAAGCTAGACTAGCCCAAGAGCATCCATTATTAATTTTCGATACCATTCCAAAATCAACCAGTAAGCATGTTGATAGTGCTGGCCTGCTTAATTTCGAAAGTTTACTACAAGATGGCAGAACGATTGATTATTCTGACTTACCAGAGAAAGTATGGGCTGCAACAGGTTTGAAATTTACACCTGAACAATTACGGATTTATAGGGAGTTCGGTTATCTTCGTAACAAAATACAACATTTCGCCTCTCCCAAGGGTGACATTCAAAGTCAAATTACAAACTATATCTATGGTTTCATAGACCCGTTCATAAATTCGCAATGGGGTTTGTATGCAATTGATTTTTGCGACGATACCGAACCGTATGAAAACCTTGTTCCTACACTGGCTTGCGACGATGTGGAGTTTTTGATCTCTCCAGGTTTAGGGGGGAATGTCATGCAATTAATAGAGGCTGGATCGCCTGCCTACATTCGTAAAATGAGAAAGCAGGCGATCGAAAAGGGTTATATTACTAGTTGATGGCTTTGATCTCTCCATGGGGAACCATAACCCAGTCGATATGGTTACTGGTGTATATTTTGGTTGATTTGGCGTCACTGTGCGCCATCCTACCTTGTGGATCGATACCTTGGCTATCAAATAGGTATGCAGCAAGAGCTCTTATCTCGTGGAATGTTGGTCTTTCTTCCATGCTAAGATGATTGTACAACCCAAGCTTATCACGTAGCGAAGAAAACGAGCGGCTCAGATAATCAGGTGCAATTTGAGTTGGATGAGAAACCTCTTTGCTACGTTTGTTGTTTCGTTCAGGCAGTCGATGGACAATGTATGGACTGGCTACATTGTCTCTGCTGTCTTCAATTATTCTCTTTAGCTCTTCTCCAATAGGGATCGCAACATGTGAGGCCTCTTTTTTTTGCACCTTCTGACGATGAATGTACAAAGTGCCGTAAATTCCATTCACAGGTTGCTCGAACCATACACATCCACATACTCCATTTTTCGGTTCCTTGATAGAATATCTTATTCGCGAAACCTCTAAGCGAGCATGTGTCGTCTGTAAGGCTAAGTCCATCGCGGTTCTTAACCACGGCGTCGCAGCACGACGTATAGCCATGAAATACTCTAGCGACAGTCGTTGCCTTTTCTTCTCTTCGGTTCTGCGCATTTTCTTCCTGGTCGCTGGATTGTCGAGCATCAAGGATTCATCGACCGCATACGAAAAAAGCTTTTTTAGAAAGCTGACTTTTCTGTTTTGCACGTTGGCGGACGCGCCGGCATGGTATTTGTTGATGTAGGCGTTCACGTGCTCCAGTTCGATATCGCAAGCTGGAATACTAGTGAAGAACTCTTTCACGCGTAATGCGTCATTATTCCAATCATCCAATGTACTCTGAGAAGGGCGTTCGTCTTCAACAGCCCGAGCCATGATGTGATCCACGTGATCTGCAAATGGTTTGGCTTCTCCAGTAACCCCGCCGGATTCTCTAATGAGATTATCAACGGATGGAGAAAGTTCAGGTCTCATTCTAAGGTTGTACTCACGGGCAATAGCTATGGCCATGGCCCGATCCTTACCTATATTCTTCTTCTTGCCTGTTACAAGCGTGAATTTATAAACACCGCGATCTTTATCAAAAAATAAATAATCTGGCAGGTGTCGGTATTCTCTTTTTCTTGGTCTTGCCGCCATGGTTAGCCCTCATTAATCAACTGGCGAACTGCTTGACTAACCATTGAGTCGACGCCCCATTTTTCTGTTTCGCAGACAAAAACAGATCCGTCCACGATACGCCCCATGAGTAAACCATTCTCGACCCAACGTTTAATCGTTCGGTTATCAGGAACAGAGTCATCGGTGAACTCTCGGCGTCCCCATTGACTCGCTTTCATCAGCTTTGCCATGGTTTCCTTCTCCATAAAGCCCGGCTGCACCCGGGCTGACTGGTTTACTATTCGGTACTGGTGGCAGGGATCAGTTTCTGCCAAATTGCTGACACATATTTTGCCTGATGGCGCGCATCAGCTAGTGCATTGTGCACATCGCCAATGAAAAGCATGTCACGCTTTGGATCGAAACCGACATTGCGTCCGAGGGTAACAATCGTGCGTACATCATGATCGTTCCAGAATTCCCACGGGCAAATGTGTCCGGCGCGTTCGTAAGCTCCGCGCAGAATTACATTGTCAAAGGTGGCCCCGTTACCCCAGACCTTCATGTATTTGAGATTATATGCATGCCGGTGAATGAAATGGCTAAGTTCCGACAGTGCATCAGTGATAGGCATCGTGTCATCAACACAAATAGCTGAGCGTGCTTCAGGGCTTTGTTTTAGCCACCAAAGAATCGTATCTCCATCCGGTACGGCGCCTTGATCCATTGCGCTTTCAAGCGAGACGGCCGTGTAGAACTCTTGGCCAAGTTCACCTGTTTGAGGGTTAAAAAAGACGGCACCAATTGAGACAATCGGCGCGTTTGGCTTTTTGCCCATTGATTCGAGGTCAATCATTAAGTCGTTCAATTGCTTTCTCCATTGTTGATTCTGGGCTTTTGATTCACTGGGCTGCTGTAGCGCGTGTTGGCGTTGACATGGCAATAATGAGCCCCATCAGGACGAGTGCAAATTGTCCCGCACCTATCACATGCCAATACTGCTTCCAGCTTTGCGATCCGCTCTTCTGCTTTGGCCAGCTGATTGAGAAGTTCTTCAGCTAACGTCACACGCATCACTACCTTCTGACATTCATGGCGTTTGGCTCTGGCGATTGTGGTGCGCAGAGTCGCATATTTGTTGGGCGTCATTGGACTGACTCCTGACGAAGATGGTTTATTTCAGCGTCAAGGCTCATTCGCTGGTCCATCGATTCCGTCAAGGCGGCAAATGTAACGTCCAGGCGAGTGGCTACCTCACGCATCAGAGAGGCTTCTGCTGGTGGCAGTTTCCCCGCCGCAGCATGGGCTGCGGCTACCAGTTCTTTTATCTTCATGCGAGGCATGCGCGTGATTCCGTAAGCTCATTGAAACGGTTAATGAACAAGCCATATGCCTGGCCTGGGCGAAGTGGAACGATCTGGATAATGTCGCTGGCCGGAATACCTTCGAGGCATGGCCAGAGTGAGCCGTCGTCGATATCAAGATCGCGGCGTTCCGTGGCAAGCATCACTAGATCGGCGTATTTCACTACCGCTGACATATCAGGGGTGATGCTGAATTTGGACCGAATCAGCTGTTCTACCCGCTCTTCAATGCGACGGTAATCTGGGAGCAATGCTTTCAGGGGGGCAGGGATGTCCTGGCAATAGGCTTCAGCTGCGTCATGCATCAGGGCTTCAAAGGCAAACTCTGGCGGCACAATTTGGCTGCACAGTACCGAGTGCTGGGCCACGCTGTAAAATTCCGGCAGATGACCACTGAAGCGGCAGATGTGGGAAAGTGCGGTCGCAATATCCTCGATCTCTACGTCGTCAGTGGTTGAATTGAGGTAATCGAATTTCTTACCTGAAAGTGTCTGGATATAACTCATCGTATTTTCTTCTCCATATTTGGCAGCTGCACCTGCGCCAGTTTTTGGTTGTACGAATCCCTCGCCATTGGCGATTAATAAAGGGAATTACGCTTCAATAAATCCCCGCGGCGCCGGGGATTTAATGCAGAGAAATTACGCTTTAAAGTTACCGATAAAGGTTTCAACCGGCTTGTCTGTGAACTTCTCGATCAGCAGGTCACGGAACTCGTTGGCGATAGCTTCTTCCTGGGCTTCCAGTTGAACGATGCGGAGTACAAACACCGGTTCCCCGCTTTTAAGCAGGCTGTTACGCAGGCTAAAGCGGCGTTCGCCTAGGCCTTCATATGGCACGCATTTGAACTCGAAGGCGACAGGCATCACGTCTTTACTGCTGGCTTCAACGCTCTGCATCAGGGACTTTCTGCCGCCAAAATCTTCGTCTTCATGAGCTGCTTCCGAGACTTGTTTGATATTGACGCGACGAACGGCACCAGCTGCCTGCGCGATGGACAACACTTTCCCGTCGGCATCAAATGCGGTCAGGAAGTCGGCCCAGTCCTCCAGCCATTCAGCAATTTCTTTCTGGCCCAGACGATCACCGTTCACCTGAAGCAGGGCTCGGAATGGTGCTGTCTTTTTGAGGGTGATTGAAGCGACGTTATCAGCATGGCCAGGGTTAGCCAGCGTACCGATATTGAAGACGGAGCGTGCGGTCATGTTGTCAGCATCGATAAAACATCGCGCTGGTTCGGCTTCGTTGGCATAGCCAGCTGCATAACGCACAAAGTCAGGAATGCTGGTTGTGGTCATGGCACCGCGGAAACGAAAACGCTCCAGGTCGAAACGCTCAAGGCTTTCTACGTTTACACCACCAGGGAGCAGGGCAGTAGGGCATGCCGTTTCTTTAACTGCAGTAAGGTGGTAACCGGACAGAATAAGGTCTTTTACCTGCTGCAGGGCATTGCCGTCTAAAATCTGGGACATAAAATTTCCTTAATATGTGGTCATAGGGATGTCAGTGATTTGTCTGCTGCGGATCACTGTGCCGCTTTAAGCTTTCCGTCAACGCCGCCGTTGATCCCGAACAGCTGCCCCTGATCTTCCTGCAGGATGGTCAGCTTGCCGCCTTTGTTAACCCACATTGGTGTTTCGGTGGTGTCTTCTTCGGAGGCTTTACCGCGCGGAGTTGGGGTGACGTAGTTCAGCTTGTGCTTGATCTTGACGCGCTTCTCTTCGACGGAGTTACCCATACGCTCAATATCAAAGGTGAGGACTACTTTGCCTTTGGTACCGTTGTTCAGAACGCCAAGCGCGGTCGTGTTTAAAGCTGCCGCGATCTTGTTCATGAACACGCCGGCATCCAGTTCGCCCAGGAAATCGGGCACTACGGTCATGCGGTCATTACTCATGGTTTAACCCTCTGTGAGGCGGCTGCCACCGCCAGTGGAACTTCTCCATACACAACAGAAAAGGGCACCTGCGCTTCGGCTATGGGTAGGAGGTCCATTTCCATAGCGCCCGGGTGGATTGGGGAATGAGCCCGTCGCCCGGTGATGCCCTTGTCTCTTGTGTAAAAAAGGTGCCCACCGATGTGATGGGCAAAGACTACACACAGCAATGAATTTGTTGTGGCGGTGGTGCCTCCACCTGCCGGACCGGCCAGAACCGGCGACGCTACACCTCAAGAAACGTATTCATTTCAAAAGTTGAAATAAAAACTTGTTGGCCTCGTCACGTGCGCAGAGCCGCATTACCACAACTGGAAGCGCACTACTTCGGTAACAAACCTGCCCCCGCAGTGAAAGAGAGAAGGAGTGCGCTTTCACGCTATGCCCTTAAAAAGCTGGCTGTCACCCTCAAGGGGAAAGTGAGCAGCCAGAACAGGGAACACGTCTTATTGCTTTGGCCTGCTTTTAACCACATCAGGCGCGGTGGTTTGGTGTCGACAGAAAAAAATCTAACTTAACTTAGTTTATTGGTCAAGTGAAAACATCAAACTAAACTTAGCTTGATGCTTAGAGGAAGAGCGGGAAGGGATTAGAGTTCGTACTGAACGCCTTTAACTACGCCAATAATGAGGCAGTTACCATTGATCGGGATGTTGGGGTAGCGAGGATTTAGTGGGACTAAAAATTTTTGTGGGCCATCAATGACCAGTTTTTTAACAGTCGCTTCGTTAGTGCCATTAATACGCGCAACAACAATCTTGCCATGAAGGGGTTCGGCATCTGGATCAACAATAACGGTTGCCCCTTCAGGGATTGTTGGGAGGCCATTTGGATTGGTCATTGAATCCCCTTTGACCTCTAAAGCGAACGAGCTATCCCCAATGCGTAGTGATGTTTCAACCCATTTATCAACATCACTGAATAACTCAGCGGCCTTACATTCCGTAAACTGCCCAGCTTGAACCCAGGAAATCACGGGTACACGCCTCATTTTAGTTATGAGGGTACCTTCAAATTCAGTGCCGTAAAGAATGTAATCTATTGATGTATTGAAGAATTTAGCCAGCTTAACCAGCGATTCTCCGTTTGGGATATTCACATCCTTTTCCCAATAACCCACCGCTACGTCACTAACCCCGCAGAACTTACCCAGTTCTTTTTGAGAGGTTTTTGTAACCCTGCGTAGGGCTTTAATGCGCTGACCAACCGTTTCCATGAAAGCACCAAATTTAAAAAAGACTAAGTAATCTTAGTTTTTATTGACCAAAGTTAGATTGGTTATTAATATCTAACCAAACTTAGCTAAGGAGGCTTCATGACAACCGACGAGATTGAACAACATTTCGGCAGCACTGAGAAAGTTGCCGAATTTTTTGGCATCACCAGTGAGGCCGTTTACCAGTGGCGTAATCGCCCCGGACGCTTAATCCCTAAAGGACGAGCTGCTGAAGCTGCGTATCGAACTGCTGGTGAACTGGAATTCAACCCAGAACGTTATGGCAAGAATACATTGCCTAACGATCAGAAATAACCACAGAAGGGAGGACCTAGCCGTGGGTATAGAACCTGAATGGAAAGTAGATAAGCAGCCAGCCTGGCTGGTGGCCGCAATCAAAAAAACGATCACCGAACTGCCTGGCGGATATTCAGAAGCTGCTGAGTGGTTGGGTGTGACCGAGAACGCGCTGTTTAACCGGCTGCGTACCGATGGTGATCAGATCTTCCCGCTCGGTTGGGCGATGGTGCTTCAACGTGCTGGTGGTTCAAACCACATAGCGAACGCTATTGCACTTCACTCGAACGGTGTTTTTGTGCCATTGGCTGATGTTGAAGAGATTGAGAACGGCGATATCAACCAGCGTCTCATGGAGTCAGTTGAGTGGATCGGCAGGCATTCACAATACGTTCGTAAAGCTACCGCTGACGGCGTTATTGATGCTCAGGAACGCGCCCAGATCGAAGAGAACAGCTATCAGGTGATGGCTAAGTGGCAGGAACATTTGACGCTGCTTTTCCGTGTGTTTTGTGCGCCGGAAAACAATGACGCCCGCGAGTGTGCAGCTCCGGGCGTCGTGGCAGACAAATCTTGTATGGAGAAGTAATCCGCATGACCAGTTTAACGGCTTTTAACCGTTTGCCGCAACTCAGGATGATCCCGGTACCGGGCGCTCCGTTGTTTCGGTATGAACGCAGAATAGCAAACCGCTGGGTGCCATGTAACCACAGTCGGGCGATCGCAATTGTGGGGGTTTACTACAGGAAGGCGAAACGCTTATGGGCGAAGTTAACCGAAGGTTCAAAGACCACAGAGGGATCCCCGTTCGGGTTATCAGGTGGGAGCCAGAGACTCAAAGAGTTATCTACCTGCGGGATGGTTATAACCACGAATGTTTCAGCCCGCTCGAACAATTCAAGCGCAAGTTTACAGAGTTAAAGGACGACCATGAGCACTAAATTAACGGGTTACGTTTGGGACGCTTGTGCCGCTTCTGGCATGAAGCTGTCCAGCGTTGCCATCATGGCGCGTCTGGCAGACTTCAGCAGTGATGAAGGGGTTAGCTGGCCTTCCATCGCTACCATCGCGCGCCAGATTGGTGCCGGTGAGAGCACGGTTCGAACAGCCATATCTCAACTGGAAAAAGCCGGGTGGTTAACCCGCCAGCAGCGTCGTAAAGGCAACCGCAATGCATCGAACGTTTACCAGCTCAATGTTGCGAAATTACAGGCTGCTGCCTTTTCTCACCTGTCAGATTCTGACGCATCAAAATCTGATGCCTCAAAAACCGACGCGTCAAAATCTGAGGCATCAAAAAACGATGAAAAAGGCGGTTTTCACCCGTCAGAATCTGGGGGGGATCCGTCAGTAAATACAACTAATGATCCATCAGATAAAAAACATTCTTGTCCGGTTGCTGCGCAACCCGACCCTGTGGTGGTTATCACCGATCAGGCGAAGCAGGTTTTATCACATCTGAACAAGACCACCGGATCACGGTATCAAGTCTGCAAATCATCCTTGGAAAACATCCGGGCTCGCCTGGCTGACGGGTTTACGCCCGATGAGCTGCTGTTGGTGGTGGATTACAGCGTCGAGAAGTGGGGCGAGGATCTGAAAATGGCCGAATATCTGCGCCCAACAACGTTGTTTCTGCCATCAAAATTCCCAGGTTACCTGCAGTCCGCAAATAAGTGGGACGCAGCAGGACGTCCAGAACGACAGTACTGGGGCTCAATCCGTAAGCATGATCCGATGAAATTTGGTGGACCAGATAAAGCCATTCCAGCTGGCTTCAGGGGAGCGAAATGATGAGCATGAATGCTGATAACAAATATTGCCGCGCGCTGGCTCAACTGCGCTCTAAACCAACCCACGAGTTGAAAGAGGTCGGCGATCAATGGCGCACTCCGGATCTGTTGTTTTGGGGGATCAATGCGATGTTCGGCCCTCTGGTGTTGGACCTTTTTGCCGACGACAGCAACGCGAAGTGTCCTGCATGGTATACCGCAGAAGATAACGCGCTTACTCAGGATTGGTCTGAGCGTCTGGCAGAGCTCGGTGGCGCCGCGTTTGCTAACCCTCCATACAGCCGATCGCAGTACCATCAAAAGCAGGCTGTTACGGGGATGACCCACATCATTAACCATGCTATGGCAATGCGAGAAAAGGGTGGTCGGTACGTTTTTCTCATTAAGTCTGCGACGAGTGAGACGTGGTGGCCTGAAGAGGCAGATCACGTCACATTTATCCGTGGCCGCATTGGTTTCGATCTTCCTGAATGGTTCGTTCCCCTGGATGAAAAGCAGCAGCCTACCAGCGCGTTCTTTGCTGGTGCAATTGTGGTGTTCGACAAGGCTTGGCGCGGTGAGCGCTTCAGTTACATCAATCGCACCGAGTTGGAAGAAAAAGGGCGTGCCGCGATGGCACTGGCAAAATTTGCCGCGGCAAAATTTTCTCCACCTGCAACATCGAAAGAAGCCACACCTGCCCCTGTTGATCAGCCTGAGGAAGAATCGCGTATCTGGCCGCTTGAAGTCAGTCTGGTATTTAGTCAGGTAGAGGGCGCGGATTCTCTGGCGCTGGGTCAGCAAAATAAGTTGAAGGCAAATATCAATCAGCTCTGGCTTGAGCGGATGTCCACAACCGAAATCATCACAATCGCTGGTGGTTTGGTTAGCAGCATGCAGGGGGCCGCCAATGCGTGAGATCATCGTTGATAACTTTGCTGGTGGCGGCGGCGCGAGTACTGGCATTGAGCTGGCGATCGGGCGTAGCGTGGATATCGCTATTAACCACGACGAAAACGCTATTGCGATGCATAAGACGAATCACCCGGACACGCTGCATTATTGCGAGTCGGTATTTGATGTTGACCCAATCGCAGCCACCAGCGGTAAACCTGTCGGCCTGGCCTGGTTTAGCCCTGACTGCCGCCATTTTTCCAAAGCGAAGGGCGCTAAGCCAGTTAAGAAAGAGATTCGCGGGCTGGCGTGGATTGTTCTGCGCTGGGCGCTGGCGGTACGTCCCCGCGTCATGATGCTGGAGAACGTCGAAGAATTTAAAACATGGGGCCCGCTGCTGAATGAAGAATTACGCCCGGATCCTGAGCGTGCTGGTGAAACATTCGAGGCATTTGTCGGCATGCTGTCGACTGGTATCGCGGCGAATCACCCTGCACTGGCTGAGGTTTGTGAATTCCTTGCCATTGAGCCGCACGGCCAGCAGGCGCAACAGCTAATCGCCGGGCTTGGTTATGAGGTTGATTATCGGGAGCTGCGCGCATGTGACTACGGCGCGCCGACGATCAGAAAGCGTTTCTTCATGGTCATGCGCTGTGACGGCCGCAAGATTCATTGGCCTAAAGCGACTCATGGGGATCCAAAATCACTGGAAGTACAAAGCGGCAAGCTGGCGCCATGGCGTACCGCGGCGGAGTGCATTGACTGGAACATCTCGGCCCGTTCCATCTTCGACCGCAAAAAGCCACTGGCGGAAAATACGCTCAAACGTATCGCGCGCGGCATCCAGCGCTTTGTTATCGAAAGCGCATCACCTTTCATCGTGAAGTGTAACCACACCACGACGAAAGGAGGTTATGACTGTTTCCGCGGGCAATCGTTGTTAGAGCCATTGCAGACCATCACTAAAAAGCATGGCTACGCGCTGGCGGTACCGCATCTTACTAAATTCCGCACCGGGGCCACCGGGCAGCCAGTGACCGAGCCGGTTCCAACTGTCACCGCTGGTACGTCGGCGCGCCCGGGCGGGAATGGGCATGCGCTTGGCGTAGTTGAGGCCGCCCTGACACCGTTCCTGGCTGGCAATGGCGGCAGTGAGTACCAGGCAAAGCCACGCCCGCTGGATAAACCCGCTCATACAATCCTCAAGCAGTCCCGCGCGTGCGTGGTTGCGCCGGTCATCGCCCGCCAGTTTGGCGCCAGTGTTGGGCACAGGGCTGACGAACCGAGCGCGACGATTACTGCAGGTGGTGGCGGTAAGTCGCAGTTGGTAACCCCAACACTGATCCAGATGGGGTACGGCGAACGCCCAGGGCAAGAACCGCGTGTTCTTCAACTGAATAACCCGCTCGGCACGGTCACTGCTGGTGGTAATAAGTTCGCAACAGTGAGCGCGTTCCTGGCGAAGCACTATGGTGGGAATTACACGGGGCCGGGTGTTGGCATGGATGAGCCTGCCCACTCAGTCACTACTGTTGATCATCACGCGGTAGTTGCGTCGCACCTGGTGAAGCTGCGCGGAACCTGCCGCGACGGTCAGACCATGGATACACCTATGCCGACGATTACCGCTGGTGGCCAGCACGTTGGCGAGGTCCGGACATTCCTCGAAACCTACTGCGGTGATAGCGAGGATGAATGGCTGGTGACGATCGAGGGGGTTAAGTACCAGATCGTCGATATCGGAATGCGCATGCTGCAACCGCATGAGCTTTATAAGGCGCAGGGCTTCCCTGACGGCTACGTTATCGATCAGGACTATCGCGGCAATCGTTACGCCAAAGACAAGCAGGTAGCGCGCTGTGGTAACGCAGTACCGCCGCCGTTCGCTCGTGCGCTGGTAGAAGCAAATCTTCCTGAATTATGTGCAAATCAAAAGGCGGGTGCAGCCGCCTGATATGGAGAAATAGCATGAATCAGTTAACCGCAAAGGGTGTTGTGACAATGTCCAGCCGTGAAATTGCCAGGCTGGTGCAGAGCAAACATGGTGATGTAAAGCGCTCAGCTGAGCGCCTTGCATCTGCTGGTATTTTAACCGCGCCGTTGGCGCACACCCCCTACACACACCCGCAAAACGGGCAAACCTACGAGGAGTATTGGTTCAACAAACGTGATTCTCTGGTGATCGTCGCCAGGCTATCGCCAGAATTTACCGCCGCTGTTGTCGATCGCTGGCAAGAGCTGGAGAATAGCCAGGCCGTAAGTGTCCCGCAAACATTGCCGGAGGCACTACGTCTCGCCGCGGATCTGGCCGAGCAGAAAGAACAACTCAGCCAGCAGTTAGCCGCTGCCGCGCCGAAAATTGAGTTTGTCGATCGGTATTGTACTGCCAAAGGCTCAATGTCTTTCCGCCAGGTGGCAAAGTTGTTGCAGGCCAAAGAGACCGATTTCCGCCTGTTCCTCATTGAGAGCGACATTATGTACCGGCTCGGCGGAGTGCTGACACCGCGGCACCAGCACATTGCAGCCGGGCGGTTTGAAGTTAAAACTGGCACTTCGAGCGAAACTAATTACGCCTTTAGCCAGGCACGCTTTACACCCAAAGGCATCGAGTGGATCGGTGGCCTGTGGACGGCACACATCGCTAAGGGGCATGCCGCGTGAGAGGACTGTTTACAGCCGAGACTGTTCCGCGCCTGGGGCTTGTGGTGTTAAAGCCGGGTAGCGAACTGATGTCTCTCTTTCAACAGGGGCGTGTGCTGGTGGAGCCTCAGCCAAAAAGCATGGCTGGACTTCCGTCGGGGCTCGTCCCTGATGCCAGGCAGCCGCTGGCAGAAGATGAGTCCC
Organism: Enterobacter cloacae complex sp. P2B; assembly: GCF_014895985.1. Taxonomy (NCBI): domain Bacteria; kingdom Pseudomonadati; phylum Pseudomonadota; class Gammaproteobacteria; order Enterobacterales; family Enterobacteriaceae; genus Enterobacter; species Enterobacter cloacae complex sp. P2B. The sequence goes on from NZ_JADBQQ010000020.1 coordinate 189,500, forward strand.
TCGAGGGGTTCTTCACCGACGAGAGAGTTATCCGTGCAGCAGGCGGTTTGAACGCGTTGGAATCCTGGTTAGAGCGTAACGTGAAGGAATGCCAGTACCCGCACACTGATTATCACCATCATGAGCTGGTAACGATGCGACATCCCCCTGGATCAATGTTGCTCTGTTGGCATTGCGATAACCAGTTGCGCGATCAAACCACCGCGGCGCTGGCAGAACTGGCCCGGCGTAATCTCATTAACTGGCTGATCAGTTCCATCCTGTCATCGCTTGGCTATAACAACGAGCGTGAATTATCCCTCGGTGAATTGTGCTGGTGGGCCGTTTATTCAGGCATTGCTGATGCAATCACGGAAAGGATGGCCCAGCGTGCGCTTCGCTTACCGGACGAGCCGTTTTTATCCGTATATCGAGAAAGTGACATTGTGCCGATGCCCCCCGCAAAAAGCATTTTGCAGAAGAAGGTCACCCCTGCGGTCACGGCTGCGAAATTAAAGCATGGAGCAAAGCAGGAAGCGGTCTATGACCAGCCAAAGGTTCTGGCTCTGCATGCGGATCCTGAATCCCCTGAATCATTCATGTTGCGCCCAAAACACCGCAGGTGGGTGAATGAGGACTATACCCGGTGGATTAAAACCCAGCCCTGTGAAGGTTGCCGGCGGCCAGCGGATGATCCACACCATGTCATTGGTCACGGCATGGGCGGTACCGCCACTAAAGCCCACGATTTGTTCGTGATCCCTCTGTGCAGAGAGTGTCACGACAAATTACATGCTGATGTTGCAGCGTTCGAGAAAAAACACGGTACCCAGCTGGAGCTGCTATTCCGGTTTATGAATCGAGCGCTGGCGATCGGCGTAATAACAAAAGCGTAATTGTATGGAGCGCTGAGCATAATGAATTTACAAGAACTGGAATTTACGCGGATTGAACTGCGCCGCGCGCTGGCGGATTTATCAGGATCGTCCAAAGGCCAGCTGCAGGCGTTTAGTGAGCATCCACCAGCAGATAAGAACAAATACCCCCGGCGCCATCCTGAAATCGTTATGGAGGGTGGGGAAGGTTGTGGATCCAAGGTTGTGAAAACGATGGCCACTCCACTTTATGTTCTTGAGACAAGGAGCCGTCGCCGACCTTTACCGCCTATTAAGGATGCGGAGTTCGCTTGTTCAGCATGGCGTCGTTCGGTCAATGATCTGGGGGAGCATCTGCAGGCATGGGTGCGGTACTGCTATGGGCATGACCTTGCTTTCCGGTACCAAAGGTTAATGTGCCAACACGTATGGGAAGAGTTTCAGCGTCAGCATAGTGGCAAAAAAATCCAGGACCGTGTCACTAAAAAACTGATAGGGCTTGTCTGGCTTGCGGCGCAAGAAGTTGCTGCCTCGCGTAATAACGATACCTATCAGGAGTATGCTGGTGCAGCTCTGGCGCGCATGGTCAGTGTTGAGCGTTCAACCTGGCTCAGAGTGTATTCAGGACATTGGGCGGCTTTCAAAGCGTCGTTTGCTGAAATGGACAGTGAGGCACTAAGTGAAATTTTGTCACGGTATGAAGAGTACCAAGAACTGAAAGTGGCGAAAATGTGAGATAACTTTCACTAACTCCCTCAATTAGGCTTGCAAAATGCAACAAAATGAGCCATATTTGAGGCTAATTTGATACGTTGCCAAAATTTTAATGACCCGCTGAGTGGCGGGTTTTTGTTATTATAGCCTGTCAAAAAAGGGGGCTATATGTGGCAAGGTATACCATTCAAATTCATGTCCAGTGATTTACTGGAGTCTTCTAATTTAATTATTCAAAAAATTCCACATATTTTTGTCGAAACATCGCCAGATTACATTGGGGCAATAGCAACTGCTTCAGGTACATTAGTTGCCGGGTGTTTATCAGCATTTGTCGCTTGGTATGCTATTAAAGCTAACAGAAAACAAATGCTACAACAGCAAATGATTATCGATAAGCAAACATTTACTAATGAACTAAGAACTAGAATGTCCACTTTTCTAGCAGATTTAGAAAAATTGTCATTGATGTTAAAGCCAGATATTTTTGGGCATAAACTGTCAATAGCTACTATGAGTATAGAAAGAAGGGTGGCCCTTGATAAGTTGGCTTATGACCTTGATTTGTGCCGTTATCACTTATTGCTAATGATTGATGAGAAACCACAGTTTTCAAGAGTTAGAAGTCTAATTGATCAAGTTACTGAGGATATAGAATTATCGATTAGTAATGTTGAGTATTATGGAACAGATGAAGTAATAAAGGAGTTAATCAAAGCGACAATAAGTTGTATTGATTCAGAATGGAAGTCAGTGACCAAAAATATATAAATCATCAACGTGCCTCTAACGTGAGGTGTTCTTGCTGTGAAATGGGCGGCTGGTGGGTGTTGTAGCACCCAACCAGCCATTAGCTCATGCTTTCAGGTCACAAGCTAACCAAGGCCCACTGCTTTAGCGCAAAAGCATAGTGAGCCTATCAGAGTTACGCTTACGGATCTATGAAAAATACTGTAAATATAAACAGTGTTGAGCTTGTCAACGCTGACTGCCTGCAATACCTCGCAACCGTCCCAGATAACACCATTGACCTTATTGTTACGGATCCGCCGTACTTCAAAGTGAAACCCAACGGCTGGGACAATCAATGGAAAGGGGATGAGGATTATCTTCGCTGGCTTGATATGTGCCTCGCACAATTCTGGCGAGTGCTTAAACCTGCTGGCAGTCTTTATCTTTTCTCCGGTCACCGCCTGGCGGCAGACATTGAGATCATGATGCGTGAGCGGTTCAACATCCTGAACCACATCATCTGGGCTAAACCGTCGGGTCGCTGGAATGGCTGTAATAAAGAGAGCTTGCGCTCCTACTTCCCTGCAACAGAGCGCATCCTGTTCGCTGAGCATTACCAGGGGCCGTATAAACCAAAGAGCGACGGGTATGCTGAGAAGGGAAGCGAGCTGAAGCAGCATGTAATGACTCCCCTAATTTCTTATTTCCGGGATGCACGTGAAGCGCTTGGCATATCCTCAAAACAAATAGCCGATGCGACTGGAAAGAAGAACATGGTGTCTCACTGGTTCAGCGGTAGCCAGTGGCAATTACCGAATGAATCAGACTACCGGAAACTTCAGTCCCTTTTCACGCAGGTAGCCATCGAAAAACACCAGAACGGTGAATTGGCAACACCACACCATCAGCTGGTGGCACTGTGGTATTCGTTGTATCGCAAATATTCAGAGCTGCTCGAAGAGTACAAATCACTTCGGCGGTATTTCTCTGTGACAGCTGCCGTGCCATATACGGACGTATGGACCCATAAACCAGTCCAGTTCTATCCAGGCAAACACCCGTGCGAAAAACCCGCTGACATGTTGCGGCAAATCATCAACGCCAGCAGCAGGCCCGGCGATGTGGTAGCTGATTTCTTTATGGGCTCGGGATCAACTGTTAAAGCAGCCATTGAACTGGGCCGCCAGGCTATCGGCGTAGAACTGGAAGAGGAACGTTTCAACCAGACGGTAAGTGAGGTAAGGCAGCTGACAGGGGAATAAAAGCTTGGGTCGCTATCGCGGCCCTTTTTATTACCTCAACTGGACACCCGCAACGTAGCGAGGTGAGAGCATGTATCGAATGGAAAAAATCACGACGGGTATTGCATACGGCGCATCAGGAGGGGGGACCGGATACTGGTTGCTTCAGCTCCTCGATAAAGTCTCCCCATCTCAATGGGCGGCCATTGGTGTGCTCGGTAGCCTCATGTTTGGTTTGCTGACGTGGTTAACGAGTCTGTACTTCCAAATCAAAGCGGATCGCCGCAAAGCTGCGCGGGGTGAATGATGTCGAACAAAGCAAAGCTCAGCGCAGCAGTGCTGGCGCTAATCGCGTCAGGGGCATCTGCTCCACTCATTTTCGACCAATTTATCAGCGAGAAAGAAGGCAATGCGCTGGTGGCCGTTGTTGATCCGGGTGGGGTCTGGTCTCTATGTCACGGCGTGACCGTTATCAATGGCAGGCGTGTTGTTAAGGGCATGACGGCCACTGAGGAACAATGCCGGAAGGTTAACGCTATTGAACGCGATAAGGCATTAGCCTGGGTTGATCGCAATATCAAAGTGCCTCTGACAGAGCCACAGAAGGTGGGTATCGCATCCTTCTGCCCGTATAACATCGGCCCCGGTAAATGCTTCCCATCGACCTTCTATAAGCGCATCAACGCAGGTGACCGCATCGGTGCATGCGAGGCAATCCGCTGGTGGATTAAAGACGGTGGGCGTGATTGTCGACTAACCAAAGGGCAGAAGAATGGCTGCTATGGGCAGGTCGAGCGGCGCGATCAGGAAAGTGCGCTGGCGTGCTGGGGGTTGGATCAATGAAAATAAATCCGGGTCTTATCGGCGTTCTCGTTATAGCTGGCCTGTCAGTCGTCCTCGTTAAGAGCTGCTCAGACGCCAGCAGCCTTCAGAGCGAAAACGACGTTCTGCGAAGTGACAACTCTTTGCAGGGGCAGGTGATCGCCTCACAAGCACTCAACTTCAATCGGTTCAATCAGGTTGCCGAACATGCCAACAGGCTTAACTCCCTGATCGACACCAGCACTGAAGAAACCGTTATCGAATACCGGGAGATTCTCCGTCGTGAAAAAACATGTGATCTGCCTGTTCCTGCTGACATTGCTGGTGGGCTGCTCGAATACGCGCACCGTTTACGTGCCAGCGCCTTGCACACCGATACCGGCGGACCTGACGCAGCCGATGATCGTACCGCTGCCGCCAACACAATAACGTACTGCCAGGCTGTGCTCTGGATTAAACCGCTGCTGGCCGTTATTGAAAAGGGTAACAATAATTTGGAGGGCATCAGGCAGATTGAGAAGGAGCGTCAATGATACTTATCCCATCCAACGGATAATTGTTCTCTTTTTGCAGGTAGGAGAGATTATCACTAGGTGCTAGTGAGTCGCCTTTCTTATACACTCACTCAAAAAGTGAGGAATCTATGGATGAGAAAGTGATGGCTATAGCCACCCTCAATGCTGCTCGAGATGCGGCTGACTGGGCGTTTTGGTCTATGATAGGAACTTGGTTTGCTGGTGTAGCAACCTTTTTAGCAGTTCTAACTTCTCTTTATATAGCTTTTAGGGATAAAAAGTCCTTTATCGGGGGGAAGGTAAGGCTTGGACATATATTTTCTGATGTCGACGATAAATCAGTTGTAGCTATATCGGTAGTTAATCGTTCTCTTCATGCAGTTAAATTGAAATCAATTTTCTGGGAAGTTAATGGTGATTATGAATTTCAGCAGTTATTTAGAAATCCAGCATCTGATCCGCTTCCAATTCGCTTGGAACATGGCGATGAAGCTCATTATCGAATAATTCTTAACGAAGATGATGATTGGCTAAAAAGAATTGCTATGAGAATAAGTAAGGTGAATTCATCACCTGAAAGGCTACGTTGCGTTGTTGCGCTTTCTACTGGCGAGAGGGTGCGTTTAAAAATAGATAAGCGTATAAAAAGTAAGATAAAACAATTCATGTAACTACATTGAAAGGTCGCTCAAGCGGCCTTTTTTCTTATGGGTCCTCCCGGCAGGGTGGCCTGCCACGGGGCGGCGCGCTCGCGGGAAACGGCTAGTTTTTCGGATCCAGGGTCATCATCATCATGTGCATAGGTCTTTGATTTAATTAGAGGCCATTTTCGCAAGATGTCGAATCGTTCAAAAAGTGTTCACCATCATGGACCAGGAAATTGCCACTTTAAAACTCAATATCAACCAGCTGGCAGGGATAACCGGCGTACACCGTCAGACGGTTGCCGCGAGACTGAAAAATGTTGAACCTGCTCCAGGCAGCAACAGCAAGTTAAAGCTCTATCTGGTGACCGACATTCTGACCGAACTGATGATCCCTACCGTTTCGGCCAACATCGATGATATGCCCCCCTCTGACAGGCTGTCCCACTGGAAAGCAGAGAATGAGAGGCTGAAGTTCGAACAGGATACGGGGCAGTTAATACCCGCAGATGAAGTGGCGCGAGAATTCTCATTGATGGCGAAAGCCGTCGTCATGGTACTTGAAACCCTCCCGGATGTGCTCGAGCGCGACTGTGCTTTAACGCCTGCTGCGGTAGTTCGTGTGCAAAGCGTTATTGATGATCTGCGCGACCAGATGGCGGAGAGGGTGCAGGACGCTGAAAAAGAGGAGGAAGAGCCTGAGGAGGACTGATGGCAAAGCGGGCATCCGCCAGGGACATCCGCCGCGATGTCTCCGATATTTTACGAGCCCCGCGTCGTATGCCGGTGGCCGATGCGGTCAGTACTTATATGCGCGTGCCAATGGGGGCGGGAAACTCAGTTCCATGGGATCCGGATCTGGCACCCTATGTGATTGAGCCGATGAACTGCCTGGCATCGCGTGAATACGACGCGGTGGTGTTTGTGGGCCCGGCGCGAACGGGTAAAACCATCGGGCTGATTGACGGCTGGATTGTTTATAACATTGTCTGCGATCCGGCAGATATGCTTGTGATTCAGGTATCTGAGGAAAAAGCGCGCGAGCATTCCAAAAAACGCCTGGACCGTACTTTTCGCTGTAGCCCTGAAGTTAAAACCCGGCTAAGCCCAAGACGTAACGATAACAACGTCTACGACCGTACATTCCGCGCCGGTAACTATCTGAAGCTTGGCTGGCCATCCGTCAATATCATGTCGTCCTCGGACTATAAGAGTGTGGCGCTGACGGATTATGACCGCTTTCCGGAAGATATCGACGGGGAGGGGGATGCTTTTTCACTGGCATCGAAGCGTACCACGACATTCATGTCCTCCGGGATGACGCTTGTTGAGAGCTCGCCCGGGCGGGATATCAGAGACACAAAATGGCGGCGCTCCACGCCCCATGAAGCCCCTCCGACCACCGGAATTTTATCGCTCTATAACCGTGGTGACCGCCGTCGTCTTTACTGGCCATGCCCGCATTGCGGCGAATATTTCCAGCCGGAAATGGACAATATGACCGGATACCGCGACAGCAGCGATCCTGTGCTTGCCAGCGAAGCGGCGTTTCTTCAGTGCCCTGCCTGTAAAGGCAGGATCACACCGGACATGAAGCGTGCGCTGAACATGAAATGTGTCTGGCTCCGGGACGGGCAAACCATCGACAGTAAAGGCCATGTTAGCGGTGATGGCCGTCGTTCCCGTATTGCCTCCTTCTGGATGGAAGGTCCGGCAGCTGCTTACCAGACCTGGGCGCAGCTTATTTATAAGTTCCTGACCGCAGAGCAGGAATATGAATCCACGCGCAGCGAAGAAACCCTGAAGACGGTGATCAACACCGATTTCGGCAGGCCCTATTTGCCGCGGGCCAGCATGGAGCAACGTAAAAGTGAATTGCTTGAGCAGCGTGCCGAAGAAGTCCCAAAACGCTCGGTACCGGACGGCGTGCAGTTTCTCACTGCGACCGTGGACGTGCAGGCCGGGCGCAACCGGCGCTTTGTTGTGCAGATTACGGGCTATGGAAGTATGGGTGAGCGCTGGATAGTTGACCGTTACAACATCCGGCATTCGCTGCGCTGCGACGGCAACGGGGAAAGCATTCAGGTGGACCCGGCGAGCTATCCGGAAGACTGGGATCTTTTACTCACCGACGTCTTTGATAAAACGTGGCCACTCGCAACTGACCCGTCAAAGGGCATGCGGCTGATGTCGATGGCCGTCGACTCAGGGGGCGAAGATGGCGTGACGGATAATGCCTACAAGTTCTGGCGCAGATGTCGCCGTGAGGGGCTGGGTAAGCGTATCTATCTCTTCAAGGGGGACAGCGTCAGGCGCAGCAAACTTATCCAGCGAACGTTTCCAGACAACACGGGCAGATCAACGCGCCGCGCACAGGCGACGGGTGATGTGCCTCTTTATCTTCTCCAGACCGATGCCCTTAAAGACCGGGTGAATAATGCGCTGTGGCGTGATTCACCCGGTCCTGGCTATGTGCATTTCCCCGCCTGGCTGGGCAGTTGGTTCTATGACGAACTTACGTATGAGGAACGCTCGAATGAAGGGAAATGGAGTAAGCCCGGCCGGGGCGCAAACGAAGCATTTGACCTGCTCGTTTATGCCGACGCGCTCGCCATTCTTAGTGGTTACGAAAAAATCAAATGGCCGTCTGCTCCTGAGTGGGCACGGCGGGAAACGTGGATCGAGGAGACGCAGACGGAAGCTGGCGAAATGCCATCCCCGCCGCCTGCGCCGAAATCTAAATCAAAACCAAAACGTGAAAAGCCCGTAACCGAGCAGGCTAATCCGTGGTCTTCGTCAGGAGGTTGGGTGTGAATCCAGCAGATATTCAAAACATGATCGACCGCTACGCTGCAGCCGAGCTGTCTGTTCTGGAGGGGAAATCAATCACTTTCAACGGGCAGCAGATGACGCTCGAAAACCTGTCGGAAATCAGAAAAGGCCGTCAGGAATGGGAGCGACGACTGGCAACGCTCAATAACAAACGCCGCGGGCGACCCGGCTACAGGCTGGCGAGGTTTGGATGAGTTTTTTAGATGATGCGATTGGCCTGTTTTCACCAGGCTGGAAAGCCTCACGCCTGCGTGCCCGTGCGGTTATTAAGGCGTATGAGGCGGTAAAGCAAACGCGTACCCATAAAGCCCAGAAGGAAAATCGTTCAGCCGATCAGCTCAGCCAGATGGGGGCGGTTTCACTGAGGCAGCAGGCGCGCTGGCTGGACAACAACCACGATCTGGTGATTGGCGTTTTCGACAAGCTGGAAGAAAGGGTGGTGGGTGCGAAGGGCATCATAGTTGAACCGCATCCGATGCTGAGTAACGGGAAGATCGCTAAAAAGCTGGCCACTGATATCCGCAGAAAGTGGGGCGAATGGTCCGTAAGACCCGATGTTACAACCCAGTTTACCCGCCCCATGCTGGAGCGGCTGATGCTTCGAACGTGGCTCCGGGACGGTGAGGTATTTGCTCAGCTGGTTCGCGGTACCGGAAATGGTCTTCAGCCGGTTGCTGGCGTGCCGTTCTGGCTGGAAGCGCTGGAGCCGGACTTCGTGCCGATGAACAGCGATGCCGCTACCCAGCTCAATCAGGGCGTTTTTGTCGATAGCTGGGGGCGCCCGAAAAAATATCAGGTTTATAAAAGCCTGCCAGTATCCGGGCGTCAGTTTGATACCAAAGAGATAGATGCAGAGAACATGCTGCATCTCAAATTCACACGACGCCTGCACCAGACCCGCGGAACGTCTCTTTTGTCAGGTGTTCTGATGCGTCTGAGCGCGCTGAAAGAGTACGAGGACTCGGAGCTTACCGCTGCCAGAATTGCTGCGGCACTCGGCATGTATATCAAAAAAGGCGACGGACAGAGCTTCGATTCTGATTCCGGCAGCGATGACCGCGAGCTGATGATCCAGCCCGGTATGCTCTATGACGAACTGCAGGCCGGGGAAGAAATCGGGATGATTAAATCCGATCGCCCGAACCCTAACCTCGAGTCGTTTCGTAACGGACAGCTGCGTGCCGTGTCCGCCGGCAGTCGCCTCAGCTTTTCCAGCACATCCAGAAACTACAACGGAACGTACAGTGCCCAGCGGCAGGAGCTTGTCGAGTCAACCGACGGATATCTGATTCTTCAGGACTGGTTCATCGGTTCAGTGACCCGGCCCATGTACCGGGCCTGGCTGAAGATGGCTATTGCTGCCGGAGAAATCAAGCTGCCGAGAGGCATCGATATGGACTCGCTTTATAACGCGGTTTATTCGGGGCCCGTTATGCCGTGGATTGATCCCGTTAAAGAAGCGAATGCCTGGAAAACGCAGATCCGCGGCGGTGCTGCTACTGAATCCGACTGGATACGTGCCAGCGGTCGCAACCCGGATGATGTTAAGTCACGCCGTAAAGCGGAGGTTGACGAGAACCGTGAACAGGGCCTGGTGTTTGACACCGACCCCGCCAATGATAAAGGAGGCACCAGTGCCGAAGCCAAAGAACCGGGCGCGCCACCGTCCGAAAGCCAGCGCAAAAAGTAATTCGTGGTTCCGCATGCAGGCCAGCAATAACAGCGAGGCCGACATTTTTATTTATGACGAAATCGGGTACTGGGGCGTAACGGCGAAACAGTTCGTCAATGATCTCCGGGCACTTGGGGACGTCACCCACATCAACCTTTATATCAACTCGCCCGGTGGTGATGTCTTCGACGGTATTGCTATTTATAACGCGCTGAAGCACCACGGCGCGGCGATTACCGTGCATATCGACGGTCTGGCGGCCTCCATGGCCTCGGTGATTGCGATGGTAGGCAATCCGGTCATCATGCCTGAAAACACGATGATGATGATCCATAAGCCCTGGGGGTTTGCTGGTGGTGACGCGAGCGATATGCGCGACTATGCGGATCTTCTCGACAAGGTTGAATCCGTTCTTATCCCGGCTTATGCGCAGAAAACCGGAAAATCCACCGAAGAAATTGCGGCAATGCTGGAGGACGAAACCTGGATGAACGGCAGCGAGTGCCTTGAACTGGGTTTTGCCGACCAGGTGACACCATCCCTTCAGGCTATGGCCTGTATTCATTCAAAACGTATTGAGGAATTTGAAAAAATGCCAAAAAGCATTCGCAACATGATCACCCCGCCGCGCAACACTACCCAGCGTGACCCGGTTATTACCCAGCCTCAGGCACCGCAGGCAAAAACAGACCCGGCACCGGATGAAAATGCGATCCGCGCGCAGGTGTTGGCTGAGCAGAAAGCCCGTGTTAACGCTATCGGCGATCTCTTTGCCATGTTCGGCAATAAGCACATGGATCTGCAAAATCAGTGTGTGGCCGACCCTGATTGTTCCGTCGATAAGGCGAAAGATTTGCTGCTGGCAGAACTCGGTAAAACGGCCACGCCGTCCAATAAAACCACCCAGCCGCATATTCATGCGGGCAACGGTAACTTCGTCGCGGATGGTATTCGCCAGGCACTGATGGCGCGTGCCGGGTTCGAAGGTCAGGAGCGGGATAACGTTTATAACGGTATGACGCTGCGCGAGTATGCGCGTATGGCCCTGACAGAAAAAGGTATCGGCGTGGCCAGCTACAACCCGATGCAGATGGTTGGCCTGGCGCTGACCCACAGCACCTCTGACTTTGGCAACATTCTGCTTGATGTTGCGAACAAAGCGCTGATTCAGGGCTGGGACGAGGCACAGGAAACCTTCGAACAGTGGACCAAAAAAGGCCAGCTGTCGGACTTCAAAACGGCGCATCGTGTAGGCATGGGTGGTTTCCCTTCTCTGCGACAGGTTCGCGAAGGGGCTGAGTACAAGTACATCACTACCAGTGACAAAGGCGAAACCATCGCGCTTGCCACGTATGGTGAAATCTTCTCAGTAACCCGCCAGGCAATCATCAACGACGATCTGAACCAGCTTACCGACGTACCGATGAAGATGGGGCGCGCGGCGAAAGCAACGATTGGCGATCTGGTTTACGCCATTCTGACCAAAAACCCGAAACTCTCAGACGGAAAGGCGCTGTTCCATGCCGATCACAAGAACCTGAGCTCGGGCGCAATTTCTGTGGCCAGCCTGGACGAATCGCGCAAGTTGATGCGTCTGCAGAAGGAGGGGGAGCGAACCCTTAATATCCGTCCGGCCTACATGCTGGTGCCCGTCGCTCTGGAAACTCTGGCAAATCAGACCATCAAGTCGGCCAGTGTTAAAGGTGCAGACATAAATGCCGGGATCGTTAACCCTATCCAGAACTTTGCAGAAGTCATTGCCGAACCACGCCTGGATGAAGCTGATGCAAAAGCCTGGTATCTGGCTGCCGCGAAGGGCACCGACACCATCGAGGTCGCTTATCTCAACGGCGTCGACACGCCATACATCGATCAGCAGGAAGGCTTCACCACTGATGGTATCGCCACGAAAGTGCGTATTGATGCAGGTGTGGCGCCGCTGGACTATCGCGGCATGACCAAATCCTCTGGTCAGTAAAAAACAGTCCTGACAAACAGACGCCCGTAAGGGCTTTTTTTATACCTGAAACCAGCCCCGCAAGGGGCTGAATGGAGAAGTTATGGCTAAGAACTATGCGCAGGACGGGAAAACGATCCCTCTGGTAAACAGTGGTGCAACCGATGTTCACAGCGGCGACCCGGTTGTTGTTGGAAAACTTATCGCGGTTGCAATTACCGTTATCCCGGCTGGCGATACCGGGGACGGTTTTACTGAGGGGGTTTTCCTCCTGCCAAAAGTTTCCGCAGATGCGGTTACTGCCGGGGCGCAGGTGTATCTGAAGGACGGCAAAATCACGATCGAAGAAACGGACGCTGTTGCCGCCGGCATCGCCTGGGAAGATGCAGGGGCAAACACCACCGTTGTCGAAGTTAAGATCAATGCCTAACCCCTTTGACCGGATGGCGGCACGCATGGACGCGGCCACCATAAAAAAGATGGGAAAGACAGCGATCATAAATGGCAGCAGCTATGACGTTGTTCCCGCAGAGCAGCTCGAGGAAATGGGGCCATTGTCGGGAACGGGTACTTCTCTGGTAGTTTTCTCTGAGCTTTACCAGCCACGCCGAAACGACAGCGTCGATTACGACGGTAAGAACCTGACCGTTACCCGCTATGACATGTTCAACGGAAAACCCCGCATCCATCTCGAATGAGGAGGCGCTATGTCTGTGAAAGGACTGGAAAGGGCTATTCAGAACCTGAACAGCCTCAGCCGGTTAATCGTTCCTGAGGCAACCGCAAAAGCACTTAACCGGGTGGCCAGCAGAACGATAAGCCAGGGGAGCAAAGCTGTAGCGAAAGAGGCAAAGGTGGATGATAACCGGAAAAAGGGGCTTCCGGTTCGTCTGGTCCGCCAGCGTTCCCGTCTGCGCAAGGCCCGTCACGATCGCCCGGTCGCGTCGATAAAAATCAACCGCGGTAATCTTCCTGCGATAAAGCTCGGCACGGCGCGCGTCCGGCTCTCGCGTAAAAAAGGGGCCAGAAACGGAGCGGGTAGCGTCCTCAAAATCGGACCCTATACCTTTCGTAACGCTTTTATTCAACAGCTTGCGAACGGGCGCTGGCAGGTCATGCGGCGCGTAGGTCAGGCCCGTTATCCGATTGAAGTGGTCAAAGTTCCTCTTGAGACACCGCTCACCCTGGCATTCACCGCTATTTCAAAGCGCCTTATTGAAAGCGATATGCCTAAAGAACTTTCCGCAGCCCTGAAAAACCAACTGAGGATCCACCTGAAGCGATGAACAGACACAGCGCAATTCGTGCAGCCATTCTGGCAAAACTGAAAGCCGAGATCACCGACACGGTCACCTGGTTTGACGGGCGCCCTGTTTTTCTTGAAGAGCAGGATCTCCCTGCCGTGGCTGTATACCTTTCTGACGCGGAGTACACCGGCGATTCGCTTGACGAAGATTCGTGGCAGGCGGTTGTTCACATCGAGGTATTTCTTAAAGCCTCCAGCCCCGACAGCGCGCTTGATTCCTGGATGGAAGAGAAAGTGTATCCGGCAATGGCCTTCATCCCGGGCCTGACCGAACTGGTCGAGACGTTCACCCCGCAGGGTTATGACTATCAGCGGGATGATGAAATGGCCACCTGGGGTTCAGTCGATTTCACGTACTTAATCACCTATTCAATTTAAGAGGTACTTATGCCTACTCCAAACCCGCTGGCCCCCGTGAAAGGTGCCGGTACCACCCTCTGGCTTTACACCGGAACAGGCAACGCTTTCGCTAACCCACTCTCGGATATCGACTGGAACCGCCTGGCGAAAATTAAAGAGCTGACGCCGGGCGAAATGACCGCCGAATCGTATGACGACACTTACCTCGACGACGAGGATGCCGACTGGAACGCGACGGCCCAGGGGGCAAAATCTGCTGGCGATACCTCGTTCACCCTCGCCTGGAAGCCGGGCGAAGAAGGGCAAAAAGACCTGGTCGCATGGTTTATTGATGGCTCAGTACGCTATTACAAAATCAAATACCCGAACGGTACCGTAGACGTTTTCCGCGGCTGGTGCAGCAGCCTGGGTAAAGCCATTCCGGCAAAAGAGGTCATTACCCGTACAGCGAAAATCACCAATACCGGCAAGCCGGAACTGGCAGAAGAAAGCGGGACCCCGAATATCCCCGTGACCGGCGTTACGCTCGATAAAGCCACGGCAAGCGTGGCCGTCGGCGCAACCACAATGCTCAATGTGACGGTTAACCCTGCCAGTGCCTCAGATACCTCGTTCCGCGTGGCAACCTCCGACGGGGCAAAAGCAACGGTCACCGTTAGCGGCAACGCGATCACCGTCACCGGCGTGGCGGCAGGCACCGCTGACGTTATTGTTATGACCAGCGACGGTAATTTCGTTGCGGTCTGCAAAGTCACCGTAACTGCAGCGTAAGGAAGGACGCATGTTTCTGAAAAAAGAGAAGTTCACCTGGCAAACAGAATCCCTGACCATCTTCGAGCTGTCGGCGCTGCAGCGTATTGAGTACATCACGTTTATGGCCGCAGAGGAAAAGGCCGTCAGTGCTGACAGCGACGGCATCAGCGATCAGGAAATGACGGCCAGGCTGATAGGCTCAAATATTCGCTGCGGTGCGCGTTTGATTGCGATGTCTTTGTGGCATAACGATCCGGCTGGCGCGGATGTGGAAACGCTTTATCAGCAGGTGCTTAGCGGCTGGCCGCCAGAGGCGATCGGTAAAGCAGAAATGGAAATAAAGCTGCTCTCCGGCATGCTCGTTCCGGTTGAGGATGACAACGTTGCCGATCCGGATGCCTCAGCGGAGGCCGAAAGCGCTGAACCCGTTACGGCGGAAAAGCCCTTGCCAGCGAGCTGAAGTTTGTCCTGAATCTGGCGCGCGAGTTCGGGCGACCCGACTGGCGCGCCATGCTGGCTGGAATGACTTCCAGTGAGCTGGGCGACTGGCACCAGTTCTACCGGGAGCATTATTTTCAGGACGCGCAGCTCGATGCGCATTTCTCAGAGCTGCTTTATTCCATCTCCACTCTTTTCTTCCGCGACCCGGAACTTACCCCCGCACATTTCAGCCTGCTTTCTCCTTCCGGTATCGTCATCAGCGATGACGAGCCGGATGATGATGCGCTGATGGCCGCAGCTGAGGGGATAACAGGAGGTATCCGATATGGCCCAGCAGATTAGCGATCTGGTCATCAACCTTGACGTCGACAGCGCCACGTTTAGTGAGCAGGTTGCCCGCATAAAGGGCCAGCTAACCGGGATGGCTGAGGACTCTGAAAAAGTCCAGACGCGAATGCAGCGCGCTTCCGAGCGGCAGGCGGCTGCGTTTAAAACTGTGGGCGACGCTGGCGCGGCGGCTGCCGCAGATATGAAATCCCGCCAGTCGGCCGCAACGGAAGGGCTGACCAAAGACTGGCAGAACGTTTCCAGGTCCGTTGATGAAACTCACCGCCGCGTGACCGAGCTTAATCAGCGCATGCGTGAGAATGACGGGCAGGCCGCAGCGCTTGCCCGTCGACAGGATGAACTGGCGGCATCATTTTTCCGCCAGATTGACGGCGTTCGCCAGCTCAATGGTGAGACACAGTCGCTTGCGAACGTGCAGGCTCGCTTTCGCGCAGCGAGGGCACAGGGCAACATAACCCAGCAGGATTATCTCGCCCTTATTTCCCGCACCACGGCCCGGCAAAAAGAACTGCAGATCGTGGAGGAAAAATCGGCCGCAGCGCGCACGCGATTCCTCAGCCAGCTGAAGCAACAGGTTGCAGAGCAAAAGCTCTCCGGTACCGAGCTGCTGCGCTTGAAGGCGGCGCAGGTCGGTGCCAGCGATGCGGCTGAGGTCTATATCCGCAAACTTGAAGCTGCCAAAGTGGCCACGCACGGTCTGGGGCTGCAAAGTGCTGCTGCCCGGCAGGAGCTGGGCGTACTTATAGGCGAGGTCATGCGCGGTAACTTCGGTGCACTGCGCGGGTCCGGGATCACGCTGGCGAACCGGGCAGGATGGATAGACCAGCTGCTGTCGCTGCGCGGCCTGGGGATCGCCGGCCTGGTTGGTGGGATTGCCGCGGCGGTATTCGGGCTGGGTAAGGCCTGGTATGACGGCAGCAAAGAGTCTGAGGAATTTAACAGGCAGCTGATCCTGACCGGGAACTACGCGGGGAAAACGTCAGGGCAGCTTCAGGCGCTGGCGCGCTCGCTGGCCGGTAATGGCATCACGCAGCATGCCGCTGCAGGCGTGCTGGCACAGGTCGTTGGAAGCGGCGCGTTCAGCGGGAATGACGTCAGCATGGTCAGCAATGTTGCCGCCAGGCTGCAGCAGGCTACCGGGCAGGCCGTTGACGAAACCATAAATCAGTTTAAACGCCTGAAGGATGATCCGGTTAACGCGGTCGCTACGCTCAACGATTCCCTTCACTTTCTGACGGCCACCCAGTATGAACAGATAGCTTCTGCTCAGGCGCTGGGGGATTCGCAGAAAGCTGCCGAGCTGGCCATGCGGGCATATTCCGACGCGGTCATTCAGCGCGCCGGGGCGGTCGAGGATAATCTTGGCTCCCTCGAAAAGGCCTGGAACTGGGTGAAGAATGCCGCCTCCGGCGCATGGGATGCGATGCTTGGCATAGGGCGTAATCCTGACTCCGCGATGAAGCGCCAGGACTCTTTTGCTGAATGGCAGGCAGCAGAGAAAGAGTACCGCGCGCTGTCCAGCAATCTTAAAGTCGACCCGGATTATGCCGGTAACAACGTTCTGCAGAAAGCTGATGCGGAAAGGTTGAGAAACGCGCGCCAGCAGGTGGAGCTGAAAAAGCAGGCTTACGATCTTGCCGATCAGCAATACGCCCAGGAAGGGCTGGCAGCCGCGCGGGAAAAAATGCGGATGGACCGGCAGGCTCAGGCAATCCGCAGCCAGCAGCAGTTTAATCAGCTGGTGGAGACCGGCGCGACGGCGGCAGAAAAGCGGGCTTCAGCAGAGAAAAAGCTCAGTCAGCTTATTGAGAAAAACCGCCAGGATGCGAAAGACGGTGTCGCCACGCTGTGGACTGAAAAGGACATTGCCGCGGCCCGCGCCGGGATTGAAAAGCAGTTTAAGGACGTAAAAACGCCGAAAGGCAAAAGCTATTCAACGCCCGCCGGAGACAAGGCTGAGGAAAAGGCCCAGGCCGAACTTCTCACCCTTCAGGCCCAGCTTAAAACGCTCGAGCAGCATTCCAGCGTAAACGACGTCATAAGCAAACAGCGTCAGGATCTCTGGCAGACTGAAAATCAGTTCACCGTTCTGCAGGAGGCCGCGGGGCGTCGTCAGCTTACGGCGCAGGAAAAATCCCTGCTTGCGCACAAGGAAGAAACTCTCGAGTACAAGCGGCAGCTGGCCGACCTGGGCGATAAGGTTGCCAGCCAGCAAAAGCTCAACCAGCTGGCCGATCAGGCCGTGAAGTTTGAGCAGCAGCAAAAAGCCGCCAGGGCGGGCCTGCAGGCTCAGTCTGAGGGGGTATCCACCCGGGAAGCAGGGCGACAAACTTCGCTGCAGCGCCTCAACGAAAGCTATTCGTACAACCCTCAGGCGCAGCAAAAGGTTCTTGAAGAGCAAAGGGCAACGTTCGAGGCTGAAGATGCCCTGCGTGCAAACTGGCTGGCCGGAGCGAAACAGGGCTGGGCCGAATATCAGGATTCAGCGACAAACGTTTTCAGCTCTGTTCAGCAGATTTCGCAGGCAACGTTCAGCGGGCTGGCGGGCCAGCTTACCAGCCTGACGACAACCGGGAAGGCGAGCTTCCGGGATTTCACCAGCTCGATCCTTAAAATGATTGTGTCCGTTATCAACCAGCTGCTGGTGGCTTATACCATCCAGAGTGCAATGGGCTGGGTGAGCGGCGGGGCGAAAACATCCTCTGCAGGTCAGTCACTCGCGGTCCCGTCTTACCGACCAAGAGGCTTTGACACAGGCGGGTTTACCGGGCACGGCGGCAAGTACGAGCCAGCCGGTATCGTTCACCGCGGGGAATTCGTCTTCACCAAAGAATCAACCAGCCGCATCGGTGTGGCTAATCTCTATCGCCTGATGCGCGGGTATGCCTCGGGCGGTCTGGTCGGCGGCGGGAGCGCAGCCGGTGCTGGCATGGGCGGGATCAGTGTTTATGCCCCAGTTAGCATCAGCCAGCAGGGGAGTGACGGAAGCATAAATCAGGCGAACGCCACGGGGACGGCGAAACAGCTGCAGGCGATTGTTCAGCAGACAATCACCGAGCGACTGAAAAAAGAAATGTCCGCAGGCGGCGTGCTTTATTCGAGGAGGACACCGTGACAGACACGTTTACCTGGCGCACGAGAAAAACAGCGCAGGGCTCTGAAACAGCCCGAACGCTGCAGGCCCAGTTCGGGGATGGCTACAAACAGATAGCAGGGATGGGGATCAACGACAAACAGGAAACGTGGAATCTGGACTGGACGGGAACCAGACAGGAGGCGGCTGCGCTGCGCGCTTTTCTGATGTCTCACGTTACTAAATCGTTCTGGTGGACCACGCCATGGGGTGAAAAAAAGCTGTTCAGAATGAAAGCTGATTCGTTCAGCGTTTCTTTCCCTACCGGGAAAAAAGCCACTGTGGCCTTCACTTTTGAACAGGCGTTCGCGCCCTGATTTTCTCGACAAACACTGAAAGCTGTCTCCGGGCGGCTTTTTTTATGGGGGGAGTATGAGTTTTACGGCAGACATTCAACAGCTTGAGCCCGGCAGCGTTATTCAGCTGATTGAGATCGACGGCACTGAATTCGGTATGGATCAGGTGCTGCGTTTTCATGCGCACAATATTCAGGAAGAAGGGTGGGCAGCCTTCGCCGCAGAAAATCTGCCCGCCATTATCTGGCAGGGAAACCAGTACGATCCCCATCCCTACGAACTGAAGGGGATGGAGTTGTCGAGTACAGGTTCCCAGCCAACGCCCACGCTGTCCGTCGGGAACGTCGGAAACTATGTCACCGCACTGTGTCTTGAATATGACGATATGGTCAGGGCTAAGGTCAAAATCCATACCACGCTTTCGAAGTATCTCGATGCCGCCAACTGGAAAAACGGTAATCCGGGTGCCAGCCCTGCCGATGAGCGCGTACAGCTCTTTTACGTCAATGCTAAAACCGCAGAGACGCGGGTACAGGTTGATTTCGAGCTGTGTTCTCCTTTCGATATTCAGAGCCTGCAGCTACCGACACGGCAGATTACTCCTGTCTGCACCTGGTGTATGCGGGGCTGGTATCGAAGCGGGACCGGATGCGATTACAACGGCACGAAATACTTTACCAAAGACGGTACGCCGACCGATGACCCGTCGAAAGATGTTTGTGGCGGCCGCCGGCAGGATTGTCAGGATCGTCACGGTCCGGACGCGCCGCTGCCGTTCGGTGGTTTTCCGGCCGCAAACCTGCAGGGTAAATAAAGATGCGTGAAAAATTGCTGGATGCTATCCGTCAGCACGTCGCTGCTGAATACCCCAAAGAAGCCTGCGGTCTGATTGTTCAGTCAGGCCTGCAGCAAATCTATATTCCCTGCCGCAACATTGCAGATAAGCCTGAGGAGACATTCACGCTCTCCCCGGATGATCAGCTCGCTGCGCGCGCGCGCGGTGAGATCATC
Organism: Enterobacter cloacae complex sp. P2B; assembly: GCF_014895985.1. Lineage (NCBI taxonomy): Bacteria > Pseudomonadati > Pseudomonadota > Gammaproteobacteria > Enterobacterales > Enterobacteriaceae > Enterobacter > Enterobacter cloacae complex sp. P2B. The sequence goes on from NZ_JADBQQ010000020.1 coordinate 209,131, forward strand.
ATGCTCATTCATTCCCATCCGGATGTGGTTCGGCTGGTGCCCTCGGAGCTGGACCGGATCCAGTGCGACTGGTCGGGGATTGAGTGGGGGATCATGTCCTGGCCGGACGGGGATTTTTGTACGATTTCCCCGCGTGAAGACCGGGATTATGCCGGGCGGCAGTGGGTACTGGGTTACGCCGACTGCTGGTCGCTTATCAGTGAATTTTATCTGCGCGAATACGGCATTGTTCTCGGGAACTATTCAGTACCTTACGAATGGTGGGAGAGCGGCAAGGAGCGGCTCTACGACGACAACTGGGAGCGCGAAGGATTTGTTGAGATTGCCGCCGGTGCCATGCAGCCCGGTGACATCATCATGATGAGTGTGCAGGCATCGGTTACTAATCACGCCGCGGTATATGTGGGTGACAACATCATTCTCCATCATCTTTTCGGGCATCTTTCTTCGCGAACGCCTTATGGAAAATATTATCGCGACAGAACGGTCCGGGTGGTCAGGCATAAGGATCGAATGCATGGTTAAGACGCTTATTCTCGAAGGGAAAATGGCTAAAAAATTCGGTAAACGCGTTCAGTTTGATGTTGCCGACTTGCGCGAAATGCTCAGAGCCATGTGTTCACAGGTTCCCGGATTCAAAAAATATATGTCGGAAGCTCACATGAAGGGGATCCGTTTCGCATTTTTTAACGGTGACAACAATATTGGGCTGGAAGAGTTTGATATGACCCGTGGTGGAAACGTGTACCGGATCGTGCCCGTTTATGAAGGGGCCAAAAATTCGGGTGTCCTGCAGATAGTTGTTGGTGCCGTTGCGCTTGTTGCTGCATTCTTTACCGCCGGTGCGAGCATGGCAGCCTGGGGGGCTGCGATGAGTGCAACAGCCATCAGCGCCACGTCAATTTTGACCGGGGTCGGGGTGTCAATGATGCTGGGTGGCGTTGTCCAGATGCTCACACCACAACCATCCTTCGGCGCAGGTAAATCCTCCAGCACGGACAACACGCCTAACTACGCCTTTGGTGCGCCGGTCAATACCGTCGCGATGGGGCACCCAGTCCCCTTGGCCTACGGTCTGATCGAGGCAGGGGGAGCCATAGTCAGCGCCGGTATGTACTCGAGTGATCAGCAATAGTGAAATGCAACCGAACTAGGATGAACGTTACATTGCAGTCACCCTTGGTTATCATGTCCAAAATGATGCCTCAAGGAGATGAAAGTGAAAAAATACGGTTTGGTCTTATTAGGTCTGCTCTTTATTTCAGGCTGTGCCCCACAAAATCAGAACAACAATTTACAGAAGCAATATGCTGACTTAGCAAATTGTCAAGAGGATAACATTACTATGCCCAAACAAATGCCGCATAGTAAAAAGGAGTTTGCGGAGTTTTTATCCAAAGAGGCGCTTAATGCCTCGGCGGATCAGTTTGTTACTCAGAAGCGTATTGAGATTCTGCAATTAGTGGGATGGGATAATTCGGTAGCTGATGCAATAACGACATGTGGCGCTACCAGAAAGAGCAAGCTGAAAGAAATTGGGTCGAATGTGTTTGAAACAATGAAAGCCAATACTAAAGACACAGAGGAACGCCGTGCTCTTGTTGAGGCTTATAGTTCGTGGGAAGCTTATGTAACCAGCCAAACACCACTCGCAAAACAGGACTTTGACTCAAAAGTTAGTTATTACAAAAACATGTAATAAGACGCCATCATTAACACAAACAAATAACCCAGCTCAGGCTGGGTTTTTTAATGGGGTAAAAATGCAACTTCTCCATGGTGAAACCATCATAAAGGGTGCAAAAGGCGGTGGTGGCAGCGCGCATACTCCGGTTGAGCAACCTGACGATCTGCTGTCGGTCGCAAAATTAAAAATGCTCATTGCCGTTTCTGAGGGAGAAATACAGGGCGACCTGACCGCTCAGGATATTTTTCTCAACGATACGCCGCTGGCGAACGACAGCGGGGAATACAACTTCAGCGGCGTGAAATGGGAGTTCCGCAAGGGCACACAGGACCAGACCTATATTGCCGGGATGCCCCAGGTCGATAACGAGCTGGCGGTGGGCACAACTGTCACCACCACCGCGCCCTGGACGCGCCAGTTTACCAATCTTTCCCTGGATGCCATCCGCATCAAGCTCAGCCTTCCGGTCCAGTATCTCTATAAAGATAACGGCGATATGGTGGGCACGGTCACCGAGTATGCGATCGATTTATCAACGGACGGCGGCGCCTGGAAAACGGTTGTAAACGGCAAGTTTGACGGAAAGACCACGACGGAATATCAGCGTGACCATCGTATCGATCTGCCAAAATCCACGTCCGGCTGGTCTGTCAGGGTCAGGCGTATTACGGCTGATGCTAGCGGATCAAATTCGAAACTGGTTAACGCCTTCAAGGTGTTTTCGTATGCGGAAGTCATCGACAGCAAGCTTCGTTATCCTTTAACCGCGCTACTGTATGTCGAAGTGGACAGCAGCCAGTTCAACGGCAGCGCGCCGAAAGTGACCTGTAAGATAAAAGGCAAGCTGATTAAGGTTCCGGATAATTACGATCCGACAACCCGAACCTATTCTGGCTCATGGTCCGGCGGGTTCAAAATGGCCTGGTCCAATAACCCCGCCTGGATATTTTACGATCTGGTTCTTGATGAAATTTACGGCATGGGCACGCGCGTGGATGCGTCCATGGTGGATAAGTGGGCGCTGTATTCAATCGCCCAGTACTGTGACGAAATGGTTTCCGACGGGGCCGGTGGCACCGAACCGCGTTTCACCTGCAACGTTTTCATTCAGAGTCAGGAGGACGCCTGGCAGGTACTTAACGATCTCGCCGCGGTATTTCGTGGAATAACGTTCTGGGGCAACGATCAGATTTATGTCCAGGCAGACGTCCCGCAGGACGATGTTGACTGGGTTTATAACGTCTCAAACGTTATCGATGGGCTGTTTACTTATGCTGGCGGCTCATACAAAAATCGCTACAGCTCCTGCCTGGTGTCCTGGTCCGATCCGCAGAACCATTACAGCGATACCGTTGAGGGGGTCTATGATTCGGCGCTTGTAGAACGTTACGACGTCCGGCAGACGTCCCTGACCGCAATCGGCTGCACCTCGCAAAGTGAAGCGCACCGACGCGGTCGCTGGGTATTGCTCTCTAATGCCAAAGACGGGACCGTATCGTTTGGCGTGGGGCTGGACGGTTATATCCCTTTGCCCGCTGAAATTATCGGTGTCGCCGATCCTTTCCGTTCTGGTAAGGAGAACGGGGGGCGCATAAGCGCGGTCAACGGCCGCCAGATTACCCTTGATCGAGAAATAGACTACGCGGCGAAAGACCGGCTGGTGGTTAACCTTCCCGACGGAAAAGCCCAGACGCGGACAATCAGCGCGGTGAGCGCCGATAAAAAAACGGTTACGGTGGCTACGGCATTCAGTCAGGTTCCTGTGGCGGGCGCTGTCTGGGCGATAGATAGTGATAACCTCGCAATACAGTACTTCAGGGTCACCTCAATCTCGGCTAACGACGACAGCACAGGCGGTTTCACTATTACGGCCGTTCAGCACGATCCAAACAAATACCGTTACATCGATGACGGCGTTCGGGTAGAGTCGCCCCCGATCACCGTCACGCCGATAAGCGTCCTGTCTGCTCCGAAGAATATCGTGGTGACTGAGAGCGATCATGTGTCTCAGGGGCTGACTGTCGCAAGCCTGGACGTGTCATGGGATAAGGTAGAGGGTGCAATCCGGTACGTTGCCCAGTGGCGTAAGGACAACGGGGACTGGATAAACGTTCCTGTTACCAGCGCGCAGGGTTTCTCGGTTCAGGGCATTTATTCGGGCAGCTATGACGTGCGCGTCCGGGCGCTGAATGCGCAGGATACGTCGTCACCATGGGGATACGGTGAAACAACTTATCTCTCCGGTAAAACGGGCAAACCGGGTACTCCGCTCAACTTCCTGGCGACCGAAGATGTGGTCTGGCATATCGACCTGACCTGGAAATTTCCGGATGGCTCAGGCGACACGGCCTATACAGAAATTCAGCGCGCCACAACTGCCGACTACGCCAATCCTGAACTGCTGGTCCTAGTGCCGTACCCGGCTGCAGATTATCAGCATGGCCCCATGCCTGCCGGCGTTCGCCAGTGGTACCGCGCGCGCCTTATTGACCGTATCGGTAACGCCGGGGACTGGACCGACTGGGTCATGGGCACGTCCTCGATAGATGTCAGCGAAATAACCAATGACATTCTGGAGGACATGAAAGATTCCGACACGTTCAAAGACCTGATCGAGAACGCTGTGGACAGCAACGAAAAAGTTGCAGGCATGGCGGATGACATCAAAAAGCATGCCGACGAACTCGAGCAGCAGGCGAAAGATATCCAGGAAAACGCTGACGGGCTGGCGCAGGCCGAAGTGAAGATAGACGAGATTTCTGTGTCGATGGACGGCATGACAGGAGGTGTGAAGAACTCGGCAATTGCGATAATCCAGGCCAACCTCGCTCAGGTGGCCACGCGTAAAACCCTGTCGGCATCGGTTGCCGGTAACAGCGCGCAGCTGGACCGCATTGATGAGGTGATCGTCAATGACAGGGAGGCAACGGCACGTGCATTGCTGAGCTTGCAGACGAGCGTCAACGGTAATACGGCATCCATCAACAGCCTGAGCCAGACGGTTTCGAATTATCAGCAGGCCACGGCGACGCAGATAAACGCCATCACTGCGACCATAAACGGTAATACGGCGGCGATAACAACGAACGCCCAGGCCATTGCGAACGTAAACGGCCAACTCAGCGCGATGTACAACATCAAGGTTGGGGTAACGAGCAATGGACAGTATTACGCCGCGGGGATGGGGATCGGTGTGGAGAATACGCCATCAGGGATGCAGTCACAGGTTATCTTCCTGGCCGACCGTTTTGCCGTTACCTCCCAAGCTGGCAGCACTGTTTCTTTGCCATTTGTTATCCAGAACGGGCA